>JAFAAT010000127.1 GCA_023426425.1 Bacteroidota bacterium
GTACAGACTTCAGCTATAGGCTATAACGCGATCAAGTCGACTAAAGAACTGGACAGGGCTAACCTGCTACAATATGTAAATGCACAGGACCTGAGGTCGTTTGGACTGATCCCCGAGCTCCTCGGGCGTCTTCCAATTGTGACTTACCTGAATCCTCTGGATCCCGCGGCTCTGAAGCGTATACTTACTGAACCTAAAAATGCACTCATCAAACAGTACAGGAAGTTGTTTGAATACGAGGGTATTAAGCTTGAGGTAGACGAGGAAGCGCTGGATTATATGGTCGACAAGGCTGTACAGTACAAACTGGGAGGACGTGGCCTTCGTGCGATTTGTGAGATGATCCTTACGGATGCAATGTTTGACATCCCTTCACAGGAAAAGAAGGAAGGAGAGATATTCCGTCTTACGCTTGACTATGCCCGCCAGATGCTGGAGCATTCCAAACTTGACTATCTTAAAGCAGCCTAATACATAAAAACAAGTGATACTATGCAGGAATTGGTACAACAACTGGTAGACAAAGCAGGGCTTACACCTGAACAGGCAGAAAAATCTATAGAAGTTATCAAAGAATACATCCAGTCGCAACTTCCACCGATGATGCAGGGTATGGTGGACAACTTTATGGGTCAGCAACAGAACGGTGACCGTATTGGCGAATAAAATACTTCTGTCCAATGAGCTCAAAGAAAAAAGGCCGGTCTGATGGACTGGTCTTTTCTACGAATCAGGATTTCTTCAACGATTTTGAGGAAGACAGCGCAGCCCGGGAGACGCTGCCGGCGGAAAAACAGAAGCTCCGGGTGAAACTGGACACCAAACAAAGAGCCGGGAAAGTAGTCACCCTGGTAGAAGGCTTTGTGGGGACAGACGATGACCTGGAGGTGCTGGGCAAGAAGCTTAAAACGAAATGCGGAACGGGCGGCAGCGTGAAAGACGGGCTGATCATGATCCAGGGAGACTACAAGCAGAAAGTTACCGGCTGGCTGCAGGAATGGGGCTATAAGCAAACGAAGTAGTTTACCCGCTTCGCCCATTGCCGAATTAGGTTTACTTTTGCCCCTCATTACAGGAAAATGTTACAAGACATACAGATATTAAATGAGAAGGAGACCCGCGCCGGTTTCGGTGAGGGTATTTTGGAGGCTGGCAGACGCAACCCTAATGTGGTGGCGCTTACTGCTGACCTGGCAGGATCGCTAAAGCTGAATGCATTTATCAAGGAATTTCCCGACCGCTTTATCCAATGTGGAATTGCAGAGGCTAATATGATTGGTGTGGCAGCTGGTTTGACTATTGGAGGAAAGATCCCGTACACAACCACATTTGCAAACTTTTCTACTTCCCGCGTTTATGATCAGATCAGGCAGTCGGTGGCTTACAGCGATAAGAATGTAAAGATCTGTGCTTCGCATGCTGGGCTAACGCTGGGTGAGGATGGTGCTACCCATCAGGTGCTGGAAGACATCGGAATGATGAAGATGCTGCCGGGCATGACTGTCATAGTGCCTTGCGACTTTAACCAGACCAAGGCAGCTACTATTGCAATAGCTGACCATAAAGGACCTGTATATCTACGTTTTGGAAGACCGAAGTGGCCAAACTTTACTGCTGAAGATCAGACGTTTGAAATAGGGAAGGCACAACTTTTGGCTGAAGGCACCGATGTAACCATTATCGCCTGTGGACATATGGTATGGCTGGCAGTTGAAGCTGCGAAAGCACTTGCAGACAAAGGTGTTTCTGTGGAATTGATTAACATGCACACCATCAAGCCTCTGGATGAACAAGCTGTGATCAAATCTGTGTCGAAGACAGGATGTGTAGTTACGGCAGAAGAGCACCAGATAAATGGTGGTCTGGGAGATAGCATCGCCAATGTATTGTCCAGGAACACGCCTGTACCACATGAATATGTGGCAGTGATGGATACTTTTGGTGAAAGCGGACAACCTAAGCAACTGCTGGAGAAATACGGACTCACCAGCCAGAATATTATGGCTGCTGCTGAGAAGGCTATAGCAAGAAAGAAATAATAAGCTGCTATATAGAAGGCTGTTTCGAAAAGAGGCAGCCTTTTTTCTGCCCCGACGGTAAAAGCATTATTTCAGGTGATGCTGGCGTCGGGGGATATTGCTCTTCAGGTGTCGTTTTATGTCGTTCAATAGTGCCTTTTAAGCAGGATTATAGGACGTAGCCAGGGCAGAGGCTGGACGGTGGCAGGACTAAGACAGGAGGTTAGTAAGGCACTGGTTAGAATAGCCCGGAGCCTCAGAAAGGCTGAAAATGCTTTTGGCCTGATAATAGTGTTCAAACTAAAAAAGCTCATCCATGAAAAGGTCTTATTGGTATCTGGTTTTCTTTTCCCTTGTTGTGGCATTCACCTCTTGTACGCAGCCCAGGCAGCTGATGTACCAGGACGTAAGGAATTTCAGGCTTGGCAACATTAGCCTTGACCGGCCACAGGTCGGCATGGACCTGCAGTTCTATAATCCAAATCCTTTCGGACTGACTTTGAAAGATGCAAACATCAATGTCTACATCAATAACAGCTTTGTAGGCG
Source organism: Bacteroidota bacterium (assembly GCA_023426425.1). Lineage (GTDB taxonomy): Bacteria > Bacteroidota > Bacteroidia > Chitinophagales > Chitinophagaceae > JAFIGV01. Next base: position 2,567 of record JAFAAT010000127.1, read on the forward strand.
CGGCGACGCTGGCAAATACCTTCGACGTGCCTGGACTGGATACCTTCCTGGTACCGGTGATGCTGACCGCTGATCTCAAAAATATTTTCCCCAATGCGCTACAGATACTGTTTAACAAGGAAGTAGAGTTGCGCCTGAAGGGAAATGTGAAAGCTGGAAAGGGCGTGTTTATCAATGTGCCGATTAACTTTCAGGGGAAGCGGAAGCTGAATGTGTTTTAGACTGTCATTATAAGCGTTACTGCGCTCTGGAACTGCCTGTCAAGGTGCCATTTATGACCGGAAGTTTTTTATTTTCGGCGGTAAATTACTCTATGAACATCCGTGATTTACTTGCTGCCGCTGTCCCATTACTGCTTACCTCATCAGTGGCCTTTGCCCAGCCGAGGACGCAAGCCTTTGAGCTCATACCTCCTAAAGAAAAGACCGAATCTAGCATCTACAATAAAATTTCACTTATTGACCAAAGGCTTGATACAACGAATGTTGGATTTATTCAAAAAGGTTTGCTCAATGAACTTGTAGTTCTTGTCACAGACAAGCCAATGCGCACTCAAGTTAAGGAATGGTTTGACGCAGCAATTCCAGCGGGAGCAGGCACTGGGGAGCTATTGCTGTTGCTGAGGAAGTTCAAGTTGATCGAACAAACCGATGCTAGTACTGAAACCGGGAAGTTTGTTTTCAGAGCTACCTTGTTCTCGGGTGAAAATGACCAGTACTTCAAAATTGCGCAGATTGATACAACCGTACAATTCAACGCGATGGAAGTGAGTAAAAAACTCCTTAGACGAACAAACCAGGTTTTTGAGGAGTTTATGTATTCCGCAATTACAAAAGCGCCGGAGATAAGTGGCTTATCGTATAGCTTAAATGAGATCAGACTCCTTGACAGTTTTGAGAAGCTTAAGATCCCCCTTTATAATACTACAACCTATCCAGACGGATTTTACGCGTCCTGGGCTTCGTTGAGCAACCTGAAACCAGACTATCCTGTAGTGGCCAAAGTCAAAGATGACGGAATCTTTGCTATCAAGCAGATCAACAGCAAGGGAAAACCTGTCAATCCAAGAACAAAGCCGTATGCAGTGGTCTGGGAAGGACAGATCTATATCAGAGGCTCCTACGGATTCGAGCGTCTTCGCAAGGTAGGCAACAACTTTATCTATACAGGCAAAGTCGCGTCGAGCGCGAAAGGGAATGATGTTGCAGTGGGAGCTATACTTGGGGGTGCGATCGGTGGCGCTATTGCAGCGGGAAATTCAACAGAAGTACTTGATTTAATGATTGATCATATGAACGGTAAACACATGAAACTAAATGAGTTTGCCAATGACTGATCAATTCAGCTATCCGGCCGTTAATTGTATATTCAACGTAAGCAACTCCCCCTACGAAAAATCTAAGCTGGAATCTAAACACAGTATCATGAACTTTGGCCATATACTTTTACGAATGCTTCGGTTGCAGGTGAATCGATTGTCTGCAATTATTTTTTACATGATCGTGTTTTCTGCGCCTGCCTTTGCTCAACCAAAAATTATTGAGTACAATCTTAAATATTCGAAAGCCAAAAGAATATCCAATAGCAGGTTTAACCGCATAACATTAATTGATCAGCGACTTGATACTACGACGATCGGGTTTCGGGAGCGGGGTGGCTTTAGTTCTCAAAAAAGGATCGTTTCCGTTACTCCGCTAAGTGAACAATTTTCCCGGTTGATGGCCAGCATTACGGATAAAACGAGACAGGATGGTGAATTGGTGATGCAGCTTCGCCGGCTCAACCTTTCTGAAAATACGAAGGGGAGCCAGGAGTTTGGCCATTTTGTTTTTCGTGCAAATCTGTTTCAACGGCAGGACACTGAATTTCGCCGTATTGGAACCATAGATACTATAGTGAACCTTCAGGGCATCTCAATTTCAAGGAAGCTGGTAAAAGCATCACATGCAACGATTACAAACTTTATTGCAAGGTCCTTAAGAGCAGACGCCATAAGCGATAGCGTCCTGTACTCTGCAAGAAGCATTGAGAAGATCGATAGCGTTGAGAAATCTCGCTACGCGATTTTCTCTGTCGATAGCATTCCCGATGGGCTTTACAGATCCTGGTTTAGCCTGAGGAACCTGAAACCAAGTATGCCCATCATAGCGAAGATGTCTAACGATAAATTCATCAGGTTGCGAACGATAGACAAACGCGGTATAAAGGGACCGCCTCCGATGGAGTACTTTGCAGTTGTGTACAAAGGTCAGATCTATATCAGGACATTTTATGGTCATGAGCCGCTGGTGAGGTCAGGTGATAATTTCATGTATGAAGGTCGGCTCACCGCAGGTGGCAACGGATTTCTGACTGCTGTTGCACTAGGAGCGACCGGTGGTGTGCCTTTCCTGGTTGCTGGTGGTGTATTGGCCGCTACTGGCAATCGGTCAGCTCAACAACGGTTCAGAATAATGATTGATCATCTAAATGGAAGTGAAATACCCATTTCACGGGTGGAGGAGTAGCATGTGTCTGGCTGATGAACGAATAAAAAAACCGGGGCTTAGTAAGCTGCCCCGGTTTCTTGTTAGTGTACCCTCCTAAGTTACTGCACCACGTTGATCTTAGTAACGAGTACCTCGTTAGCATTATTCGACAGACGTAATACATAGGTTCCGGATGGGAGTTCCTTCACAGAGATGGCCGCCCGACCGTTTGCGCCCTTGGTCAGTTTCACCTGACGGCCCAGCACATCATAGAGTTCAGCTTTAAACTCGTTGGCATTATCAAGCTCTACATACACCTGTCCGCTCGCAGGGTTAGGATAGATCGTCGCTTTAAGATTGCCGGTTGACACCTGGCGGATGCTTTGAGGCGCTGCGATGGTGTTTAGAGTAGTATTGGTAACGATTGCATCGTTATAATCGAAGTAGATGTTTGCGGTATTATTGATTTGTGTGCCCAGAGCAAGGTTCGCTTTTGGTTCAATAGTGTAAATCACGTGACCATGGCTGCCTGGTTCATTCGCTCCGCTATCTGGCAGGTTGATGTTATCGAAACGGAAGGTTACCATGTTGCCATTGATGGTAGGAGTCATGGTATGGCTCGATGTGATCACCCGGAAAGTAGAGATATCCAGATCTGAGTCTATTTCGTCGGTGATGCTAATGTTGTAGGCTACATCATTACCTGTGTTCTGGAAGTTGATGAGGTAGGTAAGTGGAGTGCCATTCACAATATCTCCAGTGGCGCCGTCCCCTCTTGGTGTAACGTGTTTGTCATTGGGATCGAAAGAATTATTCACCTCAGCGCAGACGATATCGGTGTTATTTGATGGATTAGCATCAGGTGTGCCTGGAGTGATTGTGGCAGTGACGCAAAGCGTGTCGCCGAGGGTTGCTGCGGTAGAGCAATGTATCATTACATAAGTGTACCAGTTACCGAGACCGTTTAGATTTGGAATATTCCAGGCCAGAGTCTGACCAGAGACTGTGGTGGGTGCAGAATAGCCGGGATAAGGCGAGGAGTAGGTGAGGTGGGTGGGCAGAGTGACTGTGAGTGTTGCAGGTGAGTTGGTACAGGCATTAGTACTACTAACCTGGATGAAAAGCGGACGGTCGAATCCATGTCTCCAGTTACCTGCATAGGCATTCACACTGAGATCTACTGGTGCGGAAGTGCTACAGGTGTAGCCGAAGTCATTGTTATAGCTGCCTCCGCTTGTTACAACCTGGGTGATCACTCCCGAAGTAGGACATGAAGGTGAAAGGGCGCCAGGCAGGGTAGATAGCGAAATGTCGTAAGTGCCGGGAAGCAAGCCATATTGATATTCACCATTCTGGTCAGTCACCGCGAAATAAACGTTGTTAGTCACCTGATCTTCAAACTTGACCCACTTGTTTGCGATTGCTACTTCTCCCGGGTTGTAGATACAGTCGCTGTTGGCATCAATAAACAGGCGTCCTGTCATCGGGGCACAGGAATTATCAACCGTGATACTACTGCCCACTAGCGTATCTGTAAGGTTGTTTGATGTGGTTCCAACAATTAAAGGAGCATAGGTTCCTGCCACTGTGTAGACATGATTGAGATTAGCCCAGAACCAGCCGCTGGTCGCCGCAGTTTTGAACGTTGTATCAGAGCCATCTCCCCAGTTTACATATATATCTATTGAATCGTTTGCGGGAGCGGTGCCAGTGTACATGCCGGCCACAGACAAATAGGCGGTAGCAGGAAGCATACAGTTCATTTGCGAATACACGTAGCCTGAGTCTACGGAAATTGCAGTGATTTGGGCTTGTGCTTTTTCATTACTGCCGAGCAGGAAAAGGAAGGCAGCAAAAAAGGACAGTAGTGTTTTTTTCATAACCTAAGATTTTTGAAGGTGATTAAATTGGTTTTTTTAGTTAGACGCAATAACCTTCGGAAATGTTAGGAATAAAAAAAGAGGCTGACGCCTCTTGAACTCAAATTGCAGGGGTGAATCAGAATTTATTCTTCCACATCATGCTTTCTATAGGTCTGTTGGGCTGGGCATTATACTTGGCATTTCCTTTCTGGTTGTATTTGATTTCAATCTCTCCATCTACAGGAAAATAAATCAGTTGACCGATGGGCATTCCCTTGTAAACCTTCACAGGTTGCTTCACTGAAATCTCAAGTGTCCAGTTGCCACAGAAACCGACGTCACCCTTGCCCGCAGTAGCGTGAATGTCGATGCCCAGACGACCTGTGCTGGATTTTCCCTCGAGGAAAGGCACATGAGCGTGACTTTCAGTGTATTCCAACGTAACGCCCAGGTAG
>JAFAAT010000230.1 GCA_023426425.1 Bacteroidota bacterium
CTCTTAACCACTGCATTGCTGACTTCTGCAAGCCTGACCTTTGGTGCAGGATTCCAGGTTGGCAGCCAGGGAGTAAGGCAGCTAAGTATGGGTGGATCAGGCACTCCGATGATCTGGGATGCTTCTACTATTTTTTATAATCCGGCCGGGCTTTCCCGGCTTAAGGGGATGCAGGCTATTGGGAGCGTGCAGTTCCTGAATGTGAATACGAAGTGGGTGGAAACGCCTATCCAGTCGAATGAGGCTAGTACAAAGTCTGAGTGGTTCACCCCGTTCAACGTTTACTTTGGCGGATCACTGCGTAGCCATGACAGGTTGGGCGTGGGCATTGGTGTGTACACTCCTTTTGGGAATGGCATGACCTGGGAAAACAATTGGCCGGGTCGGTACCTGGTGCAGTCGATTGCTATGCAGACGATATTTTTCCAGCCCACTATAAGCTACCGCATCAGTGATGTAGTGAGTGTGGGTGCGGGATTTATCTACGGAGTGGGCAAGCTTAAGATGAGCCGAGCCATTCCGCTACAGGACGCAAGCGGAGCAGATGGTTCGGCAAAGCTGGACGGAAATGGAAAGGGTGTGGGCCTTAACTTCGGTGTGCATATCAAGGCTACGGAAGCGCTGCAGTTTGGGATCAGCTATCGCAGCCAGGTGAATATGGAGTTTGATGGTGATGCTAATTTCTCAGTGCCGCTTTCTTTAAGTCCTGAGTTTCCTGCTATGGGTTTTCAGTCCGACATTCCATTACCACAGGTACTGAGCCTTGGCGCAGCTATCAAGCCCTGGGATAAATTGACTATTCAGGCTGAGGCGAATTTTACTGGCTGGAAAGTGTTTGATTCTTTAGGTTTCCGATTTGATCAGCAAACTGGTGCAGTGCAGGACGGTAAATCTGCCCGGCATTATAAGAACACCTGGACGTTCAGACTTGGTGGATTGTTGCAGGCCTCAGGCAGAGTGCAGCTGATGGCTGGTGCGATGTGGGATCCTACCCCGGTAACTGATGGATTTGTATCTCCTGATCTTCCTGATTCTGATCGTTGGTCTTTAACAGGAGGGCTCACTGTAAAAGCTACAGATGATCTAACAATTCTGGGCGGTGTTGAGTTTGGTACTTCGACCACACGCGATGCACAATTCCTGCCTGACAACTTCAATGGAAGGTATGCCGCAAAAGCTTTCACTGCAAACATTGGCGTCTCCTATGATTTCTAAAACAAACATGCTCAGTAAAATGAAAACCAATCATATCGTATTAGGACTTGCGCTCACTGCGATGGCAGGGTGCAGGCCTACTTTAAATTCTGATACTCCTTCGGCAGGTAATCTGGACTTCACTAACTATGTTGCCGTAGGTAACTCTATCACTGCGGGTTCTGCTGATGGTAGTTTGTATCGTAGTGGCCAGCTTAATGCTTATCCTTCGATTCTTGCGAGCCAGTTTGCTAAGATCGGCGGGGGAGAGTTCAAGGTGCCTTTGTTGCCGGGCGAATCTGGATGGCCTATTGACTATTCCTCTCCTGATCCGAATAACTGGCGCAGGCCCAGGATGGTACTTGGCATGGCAACGGACTGCCAGAATAATACGGCGCTGGGGCCGACCTTCTTTGACGGTGCACCTGATACTGCGGGTAGTGGGAATTCGGTAGCCTTGCAGGGACCATTTAATAATCTTGGTGTGCCTGGCATGCGGGTGATTGATTATGTACTCACAGGCTACTCTATTTTCAATCCTTATGCTGCACGTATGTACGCGTCCCCACTTGAGTCACCAATGGATCAGGCATTCAAGATCAACCCTACCTTCTTTACCTTGTGGTTAGGAAACATGGATGTGCTGGGTTATGCAGTGGCCGGTGGTGAGGAGCATACAAATCCTCTTGATCCTGCGAACATTTCTGACGTTACAAGCTTTACGGCTGCATATGATTCACTTGTTAAGGTAATGGTTCGTTCGGGAGCAAAAGGAGTGTTGGTGAACATTCCGGAGATTACAAGTCTGCCATTTTTCACAACTATTCCTTACAATGGTCTCGAACTGGATGCTTCGCAGGCTGCAGGACTGACGGCAATGCATGCCGGAAGTGGTATCACATTCACTGCCGGTGCCAACAAGTTTATTATTGAAGACCAGAGCGTATCGCCTCACAAATACCGGCAGATCCGTGAAGGGGAGTTTATCCTTTTATCTACACCAATGGATTCGATGAAATGTGGAGGCTGGGGGTCTGTGCGTCCGATTCCTAAGCAGTTTGTGCTGACAGCAGATGAAGTGGCAAAGGTGAACCAGGCAACAACAACATTTAACAGCCATATCCTTCAAAGGGCTATCGACTATCAGTTGGCCTTTGCGGATATGAATGCATATATGAAGACATTGACGAAGGGTATTACTTTCAATGGAGTGCGATATAATGCCGAGTATCTTATGGGGGGAGCATTTTCGTTGGATGGGGTGCATCCTAATCCTCGTGGGCAGGCATTGATTGCTAATGAGCTGATACGCGTCATTAATTCGTATTATGGTTCGTCAGTGCCGACGGTTGATGTGAATAGTTATTCAGGTATCAAATTTCCGTAGTCACACAGAATGATGTAAAGGGGCTGTTCTCATGGAGGGCAGCCTTTTTTCTTTGGAGGAAATGGCAGGTGGTAGAAGTGCGAACCGACTTGTCCTGTGGAAGCTCCTTGATAGGGCATAAATGACAAAAGCCCCGGAATGCGGGGCTTTCATACTCTATGTGTTCTTCAGTTTACTTATTCATAATCGTAAGGAACTCTTCGTTGCTCTTCGTGCCGCGCATTTGCTGAAGCAGGAATTGCATTGCCTCGTCCGTGTTCATATCTGAGATGTGATTTCTCATGATCCACATCTTGTTCAATGTATCCTTGTCGTGCAGGAGGTCGTCCCTACGCGTAGATGAAGACACGATATCAATAGCAGGGTACACGCGCTTGTTAGCCAGACGGCGGTCAAGCTGAAGCTCCATATTACCGGTACCCTTGAATTCTTCAAAGATCACTTCATCCATCTTCGAGCCAGTGTCAATTAGGGCAGTAGCCAGGATAGTCAATGAACCACCATTCTCAATCTTACGGGCCGCACCAAAGAATTGCTTTGGTTTCTGCATCGCATTGGCTTCCACACCACCGGAAAGTACTTTACCGGAAGCGGGAGCAACAGTGTTATGCGCACGTGCGAGACGCGTGATGGAATCCAGCAGGATCACCACATCATGTCCTACTTCCACCAGGCGCTTTGCTTTCTGAAGTGCTATTGTGGAAACCTTAACGTGTTTGTCAGCGGGTTCGTCAAACGTAGATGCAATAACTTCTGCGCGAACGCTTCGTTGCATATCTGTAACCTCTTCAGGACGCTCGTCCACAAGCACGATCATCAGGTAGCATTCGGGGTGGTTGGCGGCAATGGCATTGGCCACTTCCTTCAACAACATGGTTTTACCGGTCTTCGGCTGGGCCACGATTAGTCCGCGCTGTCCTTTACCGATTGGTGTGAACAGGTCGATAATCCGCACACTCATACTGCTACCAGGCTTTGCCAGGCTGAGTTTCTCGAAAGGAAACAAAGGAGTTAGATAGTCAAACGGTACACGATCACGGATCTCATCAGGCAGGCGACCGTTGATCGTTTCTACCTTCAGCAGTGCAAAGTATTTCTCGCCTTCCTTAGGTGGGCGCACACTACCTTTCACTGTGTCACCTGTCTTCAAACCAAACAGCTTGATCTGCGATGGTGAGACATATACATCATCAGGTGAGCTTAGATAATTATAGTCAGAGCTGCGGAGGAAGCCATAGCCATCAGGCATCATCTCCAGCACACCTTCACTCATTACAATACCATCAAACTCAATATTGAAATTGCCGTACTGGTTTTCTCTGCGTCCGCGGTTCTGATTCTGGTTCTGCTGATTCTGTGATTTCTCTGCAGGCGCCTGCTCTTGCGGCATTTGCTGCGTTGACTCTTCGGCCGGCGGCATAATGATGCCGGATTCTTCCTTGGGTTCTACTGTTGCAGTCACCTTTACATTCTCAGTGGGTGCAGCCTGGTCGATATTGTTCATCAAATTGCTCCATCCTGCAGGGACAGCTACTTCGCCAGCTTCCTGTGGCTTCGGATCCTTACGATGAAATTCTTCTCTTGGCTTACGTGAGCGCTTTTTCTTTGCAGGATCAGTTTCACCTGCTTCCTCTGCTTCGGGACTCCTGGTTGCTTCAGAAACCGGAGCTTCTGCAGTTTTGGATTGTTGTGGTTTTTCTTCTGCCACTGCTTCTTCTTTCGCTTCTGGCTTAGGTTTGCGGCCACGGCGCTTTTTCTCGTCGCCTGCATTATCAGAGGTGTTTCCTCCGCCCGTTTCCAGCGCCTGCTGATCGAGTATTTTATAAATCAGAGATTGCTTATCCATAGTGCGGGCATTATTAATCTTGAGGTTTTCTGCTACGTCTAATAGCTCGGGAACGAGCATATCGTTTAATTGCAAAATGTCGTAAGGCATGTTGTCTATTTTCTTAATAGAATACTATTGTTCTTCAGGTTTTTCTTTTAAAAAGAAGTAATTGATCAATCAAAAAAGAATGGGAGATTCGAAAATTGAAAGGATAGAAAAAAGGCCGTGTGGCTTTTCCTGAAGCAAGATTACAAATGTTTTTGTTAATAAACCAAAAATTTTCCTTCGTCATCTCTGATGGTCCCTGAGGAAGGCCGCAGCCATTCGGCCAATCGTTTCGTCCAGGCTCCTGTAGCTAAACTCCGGCAGGAACCTGCTTAGCTTACTATTATCATAGTAGGTTTGCCTCTGTGAACTCCTTGCCGTTTCCTTCGTAATAGTCGCCGTCTCACCAAAAATCATCGACCGGAACAGGCTCCAGCGCCATACCAGACCAGTCAGTAACGGCCCTGCGGGAATAGAGGGTGGTTTTTTCCCAAGCGCCTTCGCCATCCTGGTAAATACATCCTTGTATCCATAGTTCCCTGCCGTTAGAATAAACCGTTCATTACTAACATTGCTGTCCATCAGTCTCACCATGACCTCCACTACATCCTCTACATCTACCCAGCCATTGATTCCCCTGGTATGAAAAGGAAATTCTTTATAGACCACCTTCATCAACCTTGCCGATCCTTCATCCCAATTGCCCTCCCCTAAAATAATGCCAGGGTTCACTATCACCGTGTTCAGACCCTCGCCTGCGCCTCTCCACACTTCAAGTTCCGAAAGATATTTGCTTAGTCCATAGCGGGTATTATGACTGCTTTCTTCCCATTGCTCTTCCTCGGTGATTATCTTCTGCCCTTCCGTCCTTCCCAGCGCAGCTACCGAGCTCACAAAAAGGAACTTGTCTACTTCGCGTTCCACCGCCTCATTGACAAGGTTCACCGTGCTCTCCACATTGAAATGCATCATCCTCTCCTTCGCAGAAGGATGAAAGGAAACAATAGCCGCACAGTGGAATACCCGGGACACTCCTTCCATAGCTTCCTCCACTGCAAACACGTCGAGCAGGTCGCATCGCATCCATTGCACCTTCGGTAAAGCTACCATTGAAGCATCAGGTGGATTGCTGTTGTATAGTGCACGAACGGCCTTCCCCTCACTTGAAAGTCTTCTCACCAGGTGCCCACCGAGGAAACCACTGGCACCCGTCACAAGCACCAGTCCGGTGCTGTCTGGTAGTTCATTAGTTGAGGTCTGTTGGTCCTGGATCATAAAGAAGTTTCCCGGAGTACTACTCCGGAAATATGTTGTCAGGGCAGACTTTGGAACTGCCTCAGAAAACGCACGTCGTTTTGCGAATATAGTCTCAGATCATTAACCTGGAAGCGGATTTGTGTAATACGCTCCACCCCCATTCCAAATGCATACCCTGTATAAACCTCAGGATCGATGTTAAAATTCCTGAGCACATTAGGGTGGACCATGCCGCAGCCAAGTATTTCAACCCAGCCGGTATGCTTACAAAGACTGCAGCCTTTACCGCTGCATACGGTGCAGGAAATGTCCATCTCTGCGCTGGGCTCCGTGAATGGGAAATAGGATGGACGAAACCGCACTTTTGTACCTTCTCCAAACAGTTCAGTTACGAAATAGTATAACGTCTGCTTCAGGTCCGCAAAGGAGACGTCCTTGTCGATATATAGCCCCTCCATCTGATGGAAGAAGCAATGCGCACGGGCTGAAATAGTTTCATTCCGGTACACCCTCCCGGGACATACCACACGAATAGGTGGCTTTTCTGTTTCCATCACCCTTGCCTGAATCGACGAACTATGTGTGCGCAGCAACCAGTCCGGGTTCTGAGAAACATAAAAAGTGTCCTGCATATCCCGCGCCGGATGGTCCTCTGGCAGGTTCATGCTGCTGAAGTTGTGCCAGTCATCCTCTATCTCCGGCCCTGAAGCCACACTAAAGCCAATCTTTTCAAAAATGGAGACCATTTGTTGCTCCACCACCCTCAGCGGATGACGCGTACCCAACGGTTGTGGGGTGCCAGGCAGTGAAATGTCGATATCTGCACCAGTCTGTCCCTGGTTGGAAAACTGCTCCCGAAACTCCTCAAACTTACTTTCCGCCAGGACTTTAAACCTATTCAGCAGCTGCCCCGCTTCCTTCTTCTGCTCATTGGGCACATTTCTCATTTCGCCAAAGACTTGTTTTACGATACCTTTTGTGCCCAGGAATCTGATCCGGTACGCTTCAAGTTCATTTGCGTCTTTTGGCTGAAAGCTTTTTATTTCTTCTTCGTAGAGGCTTAGCTGTTGCTTTAAATCCTGCATGGCGGCAAAGATAAAGGGATATTGGTGTTTTCTACCCGTAATGCCCAAAGGGGTCGCTGCTTCCTGCATTCAGGAGCGAAACTGAGATCGACAGTGAAGGGGTAGTATGCTATGACCAGACCGCATGTTAATATAGTTTTTGTATTTTCACCTCCCCCGCATAACCAAATCGTCTCTACCATGAATCTTCTCAGGAATGGCATGTTAATTGATCCTATTAGTTGCAGTGCAGCGAACAGAGGTAGAGGAATCATGAAAACATTATGTATTTGGATACTAGTATTAATTACAGGCGTATGCTTTTCCAGCCGGGCGATTGCCCAGCCACCCACTGAGGGTATCGGCAATGCGCTTGCTTCTGGCAACGTGGGAGCGATCGCGCGGCATATGGACAATACTATCATGCTTACAGTGCCCGGAAGCCAGGCCAGCTATAGCAAATCCCAGGCAGAGATGATCCTGGTAGCGTTCTTTCAAAAGCATAAGCCCTCATCTTACGAAACCAGTCAGCAAAAGACAACTGCCACAGGTGCTTTCGCCATCGGTCAGTTGAAAACATCCTGTGGCGTATTCCGCACCTACTTCTCTCTGCGGGGAAAGGAGGGTGCCTATAAACTGCAGGAACTGAGAATTGAAAAATAGACCTCGCAAGGTTCCTGTTGAGCTACAGAGCACCTACAGAGCAGGTCCAGAGCATCTACAGAGCACCTCCAGAAGGTTTAATTTATTCACAATTCCTTGTCAGGCCGATTACAATCCTTTGTTGCGAAACTATGGGGCTATTTAGAAGCCAGTCTATAGTTCACCCACACCCGGTCAGGAACAGCCACTCCCAACCGATCAAAACTATTAAGGGGACACCCGACACTCCTGACTACTTCCCAAATTTCTTCTTCAGCAGACTCAGCGCATCATCCATAGTTACCTCCTTCTGAGGTTCTTTCCTCTGCTCCCTGCGTTCAGGTCTGCCACCACTCCTGCGTGCAGGCGCATCCATCGTCTGTTTGATAGACAGTGCAATCCGCTTCCTGGGAAGGTCCACTTCCAACACCTTCACCTGCACCTGGTCATTCAGCTTCAAAGCCTCATTCGGGTCTGTGATATAGGTGTGAGAGATCTCCGATACATGCACAAGCCCATCCTGCTTTACCCCAATATCAACAAACGCCCCGAAGCGTGTAATGTTGGTGACTATTCCTGGTACAACCATACCCGGATAAAGATCCTCCAGTGAATAGATGTTTGCGAATTCAAATGCCTGTGCCTCCGACCTCGGGTCCAGACCAGGCTTCTTCAGTTCTTTTAGAATGTCTTCAATCGTATGAATACCAATTGTTTCAGACACATACTTCGAAGGCTTGATCTGCTTCAGCAACTCACTATTCCCTATCAGCTGTTTTACATCCACATTCAGGTCTGAAGCCATCTGAAGTACCACATCATAAGCCTCGGGATGCACCGCACTTGCATCCAGGGGATGCTCGCTTTCCTTCACACGCAAGAAGCCTGCGCACTGCTCGAACGCTTTGTTACCAAGCCTCGGCACTTTCAGAAGTTCTTTCCTGCTTTTAAATCCTCCGGTCTCATCCCTGAACTTCACAATGTTTTCCGCGATAGAAGGTCCTATCCCGCTCACATAGCTCAATAGATGCTTGCTCGCAGTGTTCAGGTTCACACCCACTGTATTCACACAGCTCACAACCGTCTGGTCTAGCCTTTCTTTCAGCCTCACCTGGTTTACATCATGTTGATATTGTCCTACGCCTATGCTCTTCGGATCAATCTTCACCAGCTCCGCCAAGGGATCCATCAGCCTGCGCCCAATGCTCACCGCACCTCTTACGGTAATATCCTGCTCTGGGAATTCCTCCCGGGCAATCTCAGATGCCGAATACACAGAAGCGCCGTCCTCATTCACCAGGAACACCGGCAGGCCAAGATTCAGTTTCTTGATGAACTGCTCTGTCTCCCTGCCCGCAGTACCATCACCCACAGCCACAGCCTCAATAGCAAACTGCTGCAC
>JAFAAT010000238.1 GCA_023426425.1 Bacteroidota bacterium
CGGAATTCTGCGGCTTTGGCTAAAACGCATCGGGGGCTGTCTCAGCAAGAGACAGCCCCCGATTTCTATTAGAAGCAGATAGCTTAAGCGATAGATACGAGTTCAATATCGAATACCAGGTCTTCACCAGCCAGGGGATGGTTTGCATCCAGCAGGACCGTTTCGTCCTTGACCTCGGCGATCACTACAGGGAATACGTTTCCTGTGTTGTCGCTCATATGAAGTTCCATTCCTACTTCAGGAGTCATTTCTGCGGGGAATTCCGATTTCGGGTATTCCATCATCATATCGTTGTTACGTTGGCCATAAGCCTGGTCAACGGGGATTTCTACTGTTTTCTTTTCGCCGACCTGCATGTTCACCAGCGCATCATCAAAGCCTTTGATCACCTGACCATTGCCGACTGTAAACTCCAGTGGTTCGCGACCTTCCGAACTGTCGAAAGTGGAGCCATTGGTGAGTTTTCCGTGATAGTGGACGCGAACAGTATCGCCTGATTTAACTTGTTGCATGAATAAATGTTTTAAAAATTGTAATTGTTGCAAGGTACGGTAATATATCAGATCAGAGGGGGTATCTTTGGTTAAATACGTCATAAAGACCATGAGGCATTGGATCATATACAGTTTAATAGGGGGACTATTCTTAATGAATTCGGCCTGTGCTTCGGCACAGACCAATAAAGCAGAACATCGCAGGGTTGAGGCAGCTGCAGAGGAAGCTCGAACCGTTCCTGCGGCGGAAAGGATGGATCAATATCTTCAGCTGCTGGAAGGGAAAAGAGTGGCCCTGCTGATCAACCAGACAGCAAGGGTAGGGGAGCGGTTGCTGCTTGATACCCTGCTGAAGCGGGGAGTCCAGGTAGTGAAGGCGTTTGTGCCGGAGCATGGATTCAGGGGCACGGCTGATGCCGGTGCGCATGTGAAAAGCGATGTGGACAAGGAGACCGGGCTGCCTGTGATCTCACTCTATGGCAATAACAAGAAACCCAGCAAGGAGCAACTGAAGGATGTGGATGTGGTGGTGTATGATCTCCAGGATGTGGGCGTGCGGTTCTATACCTATATTTCTTCGCTGGAGTATATGATGGAGGCCTGTGCAGAGAGCGGTAAACAACTCGTGGTGCTGGACCGTCCGAACCCTAACGGACATTATGTGGATGGACCGGTGCTGGAGAAAGCCCATAAATCGTTTGTAGGCATGCAGCAGATCCCGGTGGTTTATGGGATGACGGTGGGGGAATATGCCAGGATGCTGCAGGGAGAAAAATGGGTGGCGGGTGCTGAAAAGCTCGATATGCAGGTGATTCCCTGTGCCGGTTATGACCATAAGACTATGTATAAGCTACCGGTAGCCCCTTCACCGAACCTGAAGACTATGGAGGCTGTGTACCTGTATCCTTCGCTCTGTTTTTTTGAAGGCACGGTGGTAAGTGTGGGAAGAGGTACGGATAAACCATTTCAGCAGTGGGGACACCCGGAATTTAAAGGGAAGAGCGCGTATTATTTTGTGCCAAAGAGCACGACCGGGGCCAGCAAGCCGCTGTATGAGGGCAAGGCCTGTTATGGGGAGCTGATGACAGAGGGGGCCGATGAAGCCTTGAAGAAAGTGGACAATAAGCTGCTGCTGGAGCCATTGATCACGGCGTATAAGTGGTACCCGGACAAGATGAAGTTTTTCAACAATTTTTTTGTGAAGCTGGCGGGGACCAGGTTGCTGGCGGAGATGGTGGAAAACGGGATGAGTGCGGCAGAGATCAGGGCGACCTGGCAGGAGGATATTGCTGCATTTAAGCAGGTGAGGAAGAGATATTTGCTGTACCCGGATTTTGAGTAGGGATATTAACAAAGATTAACAGCGGAGCTGAAAAAGCAGCACGCGATTTGCAAAGCATAAATAAAATTCATTCAGATGAGAAAACTAATCATGGTATTGGCCCTGGCAGCGGGCGTCAATTTTGCTGCGGATGCGCAGGAAGCGGGCAAGCACAAAGAATTTAAGAAAGTGACCCCTGAGCAGCGCGCTGAGAAGCAGGCCAGCAGGATGCAGGAGGCGTTGAAGCTCACGGATGCGCAGCGCCAGGCTATTTATGAGCTGAACCTGAGCACGGGCAAGGAGATGCGTGCGATGAAGCAGGCGGACCGGGCTGCGTCTAAGGAGAAGTTCCAGGCGATGCGCCAGCAGAAGGAGGCTAAGATGAAGAGCATTCTTAGCGAGTCGCAGTATGTGCAGTTTCAGCAGATGAAGGCTGAGCGTATGAAGAAGATGCAGGCGAAGCGTGCGGAGTGGAAGGCGAAGAAAGGCGAGGGCCGTCCACATGCCACCCCGACAAAGCAGGACAAGGCCACCCGGTAGAGACCTAGCACGCTAGGTCTTTTAATTGGCCGTAGTTTTACCGACAATTATTTTTATTCGTAAAGACGTAGCACCGCTACGTCTTTTACGTTTATTTGTTTGAGTGTTGCAAGTGCTGCGCAACCCTGGTGAAAGCCGCGCCACGAAGACTTGCGTTGGCTCCAGGCCCTTTAGACAAGGCTATTACTTTTCAGCGTCAAGATACTCCTCAAGCAATTTCCTGGTATGGCTTAGACTATTTCTGTCCTTCCAACCATAATGCCCGGGCACGACAAAGGAAGGTTCCGGGTATTTTTGCTGGAGTCTCTTCACGGATTCGAGCCAGGCCTGAGGGTCGGCATCTGCGAGATTGCCCAGGTTTTTGCTTTCTGTGCTCTTGATAAAGCAGCCACCATACAGGAGCTTTTGATCCGGAAACCAGGCGACAATATTGTCTTCGGTATGGCCCCTGCCGGGGTAGTGTAGCTCAAACCGGTAGCCACCTACGGTGATAGTGGTATCGGCATTATACCCGATTGCGGGGATGTCATTACCTTCCTTCCTGGCCAGGTCTATAGTCCGGAATGTGGCCATAGTGCTGATGCCCTGTTGCTGCAACAAGCTAACTCCCTCGGTGCGGTCGTCATGATAATGAGTTGAGATGACGAGGCGTATGGGTTTGTGGTGTCTTTGGCGAATAGTGTCCAGTAGTGGCTGGAGCTGGGTACTGTCCCAGGGTGTGTCGAACATGACGATGCCTGCTTCCGTCACCAGGTACATACTATTTGAGGGGAATAGTGTTCCGCCCAGGTCTTTGTAGGTGGTGTAGACAAAAAAGCTGTCGGTGAGGTGGGTGATCTTCAGTTTTTCCTCAGCGGTGGAAGAAAGATCAGTGAGTGAAGCAAGCAGTGTCAGGAGGAGGATTCGAAACATGCTGCAAATTAAGGATTTGAAAGCACCATAATCGAGCGTAATAACATCATCAGGAACACCATCGCTATCGAAGCACAAGGGATCCATGTTTTTGCTGCTTTCTGCTTAGTTGTGTATTTTGACACCGGTCCTGTTGCGCTTCTGTTGCTAATGCGGTTGGAATTTATAGAATTGAACAGGAAAGTATTCTCTTTTGCTTCGTGGTCATTGATTGCAACCGAAATAGCCGTTGCTTTAATAGCTTACCGCTTCCTGCCTGATCAGATTCCGATTCATTTCGACGGATCCGGAAGTCCGGACAGATGGGGTGAAAGAAGCCTAATTTTAATACTGTTGGGCATCAACGTGATTCTGTTTCTGCTGGTCACCGGGACCATAATGCTTTATGAAAAGTTGAAGCCTGCATCTGAAACCTGGATATTATATTTCATACGATTGCTTGTCCCTCTTTACGGCATTGCCGGGATATTAGAAACATATGTGCAGGTTGTATTCAATCTGAATAGCAGGATATCAGAAATTATGTTGATCGTGGTATTGAACTTTGCGACTATAGTCTATATCAGAAGACTGTTCATCAAACCTAAATGACAAGGCCCAGACATGAACTGGAAGACTCATTTATTCTTGTAGTTCCTGTTCGCTTAGATCTGTAATTTCCCTGATTACTGTGTCCAGCTCATTGCAGGACTGCACGATGCCTTCGAGGACTAGTTTATTCTCTTCCGTATCAAGATTGTGGTCGTTCATCAAAGGGACCAAACCTAATATGGTAGCCACAGGACTTCGAACCTTGTGAGAATGTACCCATGAGATTTGCTTCAACGACCTGTTCTGCTTTTCTATAGTTGAGATATAATTCTTCAACTCCGTAATATCCTCCACAGATCCCACGATCCTGGACTTTTTCCCATCTACATCACGCACGACGGTTGCGCAATGATATACATGTTTATATTGCCCATTGGCACACAAAAATCTGTGTTCCATCTGGACTATCTCCTGTTCATCCTGGAAAACCATATCACTAAACCTGCTGACTACTTCATCCCGGTCTTCTTCGTGGAGCCTTTCAATCCACCAATTGTTAGTAGAAGTGACTTCTTTTTGGGTGTAGCCAAACATTTCATGAATTCCGTCATTGTATTGTACCCTATCTTCTTTTAGGTCCCAGTCATAGACGGTATTCCTGGTCGCTCTGGCCACCGAACGATATCTAGCAAATGCATTTCCTAACTTCCAGAATAGTCTTGACTGCATAAGAACAAACACAGCACTTAAAATCACCAGATTGCAGGATACCACAATCCAGGAACTGAGTGAGTATTGCTGACTCAAAGTAACATTAGTCAGATCTAGCTGAAGGGCCAGTCCAAAAGCCAGGCAAACTGTGGTCACCGCGACAGTCGACCACCATGCATAGCGTCCGGGGAATATAAGCGCAGCAAAGAATGTACCGGCGAGCAAATAGAGCATACCTGGCCCTAAAGTGCCAAGTTGAAAAAGCAGGACTGCGGCCGTAAGGTGTATAATGCCAACAAAGACTCCTTTTCTCAGACCAATTCTCAACCTTCGTGAAAAAGTAATATATGCGAGGAGAAGAACCGCCGCCAGTTCGGTAGCAGCCAAAAAATACAGCTTAGAGGTAATACTCTTCAGGACACCTGGAATAATAACCAGTACACTTAACGGTAGAAAGTACTTGATGGTGTGTATAAAAAGCCTATTACACCAAAAAGATATTCCAGAGCCCACCTCCTTTCCACTAAAATCTTCATTGATCCGGGATAAGTACCAATTCCAAACTTTTTTCACTATTCAGGTGAGAAAGCCCCTCCACTTAAGCCATTGATTCTCAGAATGTAATTGCAAACCGGGCAAAAGTAAAGAAGCTTGAGAGCATTACAAAAAATGTTTATCCAGGAGGTTCTCAACCTGGATATGCAACCGCAGTCAATATGGACGATTAAACTTTGCAGGTTCACAAACGTTTAATTCTCCAACTTGTCCACCACCACTTTATAGTTCGGGTCTTCCCAGTAGTTGACATCAATCAGCTCTGAAGCATTGTCGAGCAGCAGGCGGCAGTCCTCACTCAGATGACGCAGGTGTATTTTCTTTCCCAGCTTCCTGTAGCGCTCCGTTACTTTATTCAGGGCGTCGATGGCTGAATGGTCTACCACGCGACTTTCCCTGAAGTCGATGATTACTTCCTCCGGATCATTGAACACATCAAACTTCTCCTGGAAAGTGGCGGTAGATCCGAAGAACAGTGGGCCGAAGATCTCGTAGTGCTTGATGCCATTCTGGTCTATAAACTTCCGTGCGCGGATGCGCTTGGCACTCTCCCAGGCAAAAGCGAGTGCGGAGATTACCACACCGGCAATGACAGCCAGGGCAAGATTGTGGAAGAAGACTGTGACCAGAGTCACCAGTATCATTACGATTACATCAGTACGCGGTACTTTCCGGAAGACCCTCAGGCTGGCCCATTCGAAGGTGCCGATGGAGACCATAAACATCAGCCCCACCAGCGCAGCCATAGGCACTTGTTCTATGAGAGAAGCTCCAAACAGCACGAAAAGCAGCAGAGCCACGGCAGCAACAGTGCCAGAAATCCTGCTTCGCCCACCGGAACTGACATTGATAATGCTCTGGCCGATCATTGCACAGCCACCCATGCCCCCAAAGAATCCGGTGGTGATGTTGGCCACGCCCTGGGCCACACATTCCTTGTTGCCTTTTCCGCGAGTCTCGGTCATCTCGTCTACTACCGCCAGGGTGAGCAGGCTTTCGATAAGACCGACAAGTGCCATGATGAGTGAGTAGGGAAAAATGATACTGAGCGTTTCCCAGTTTATGGGCACCTGTGGCAGATGGAATTCAGGAAGGCCGCCTGCAATTGAGGCGATATCGCCGACGGTGCGTGTGTCGATACCTAGGCCGATGATAATGGCCGAGACAATCAGCAGTGCTGCGAGGGAGGAGGGGATTGCCTTCGTTAGCCTCGGCAGGAAATGAATAATGACCATGGTAAGGGCGACGAAGCCAAGCATGATCCAGAGGGGGGTGCCTGTGAGCCAGACAGTCTCCCCGGCTGCATTTGTGGTTTTTAACTGTGCCAGCTGGGCGAGGAAGATTACAATTGCCAGGCCGTTCACAAAACCATAGATGACAGGGTGGGGGACCAGCCTGATGAACTTGCCTAGTTTCAACAAGCCAATTGTAATCTGGATGAGACCCATGAGCAAGACAGCGGCAAAGAGGTATTCCACACCATGAGTGGCCACCAGACTGACTACCACTACAGCTATGGCACCTGTGGCTCCTGAGATCATTCCTGGCCTGCCACCAATAAGGGCGGTGATCAGTCCGATGATGAAGGCCGTGTACAAACCAATGAGCGGACTGACGCCGGCGATGAGGGAGAAAGCCACAGCCTCCGGCACCAGGGCCAGGGCGACAGTAAGGCCAGAAAGTACCTCATCCTTTACATTAATTTGCTTCTTGCGCAGGTTTTCCAGGAAAGTCATGGTAGTAGTGTTGATAGAAAATCAAGGGTGGCAAAAAAGGCAGCGAAATTAGATATTTGTTCTCAGGTATAAGGGCTCAGGTTGTTTAAGTTTTTGTCGACCAGGTATAGTCGCGGAGTCGGAATAAGTATAACCATACATTCATTAGTTTAATTAAAATACATACAAGCTGCAAAATAGTGGCTCCCGAGGGCGACTTGCGCCTAATCGTCCCAAAATAAGCTGCAATAAAGAGCGTTCTTGAGCATTTTAAACTCGCACTAGAAAAGCGGGTTTTCTTCAGGTGAAATTGCTGATTCTGAGACTAGTCCTGATTTTCATTCATTTACGCGTAATTTCTTTCCCGATAACATCCTGCTAACTACCCGATTATTACCTGATTACTCCCTGATTACTCCCTGATAAGCCCTGATGAGCAACAGATTTTCAAATTGATTTTTTTATAATGGTCATTTTTGGGTGTTTAGAGCCTCTAAAACCCACATTCTCAAAACTGAATTCCGCTCTGGTAGCGGTTTTCATCCACCTTGCGCAAGGTGAGTCAGGTGGAGTCAGTTACCCATATGTTTACTTTTGCAGGACAGAATGTTTGCAAGTGACATTGCGTCCTTGTTCGTTTGATCCCAGCAACATCTGGTGTGCTGCCAAATCTGTTTAATGGGAAACTATTATTTTTTGAAAATGTTGGATATTTCCGAACATGAATGAGGCCAGGTAGATGCCATTTGGCAATAATGAAATGTCCACTTCATCGTGAGCACTAACTGAATTCACCCGGATGACTAACCGGCCCGCCAGGTCTGAAATGCTTAGGTCTGTAAGGGTTGAAGAATTCAGGCCATGTACCTTCAATACTGAAGACGCAGGTACCGGCCCGATTGTGATTTGTTGCTGTTCATACATAGGATTCTCCGTACCAAGACTTCTCAGGTTGAACTTAGTTCCTATAGTACAGTTTCCAATCTTGACATAAGGATAGGCATACCCA
>JAFAAT010000244.1 GCA_023426425.1 Bacteroidota bacterium
ACCCAGGATTTTCTGCAAATTTACTGAAAACAACGGCGTCGCAGCTTCAGTATTCCCGGCAAGAGAGATGTTAGTTTTTTTTGTGTTCATCCTTTCGGAGACTCTCGTTCACTAAACAACTGCTGTACATTTGCACTGCCGCTTTATTGAAAATGATTCAGCCATCAACACTCCGCTTCTTACAAGGCCTCAACGCCAACAACAACAAACCCTGGTTCGACGAACATCGACATGAATACCTCTCCGCAAAAGACAATTTCAAAGAAACAGTCGAAATCCTTCTGGCCAAAATGTCCACCCTCGAACCGGCATTAAGCACCCAGGAAGCCAAAGACTGTATATTCAGGATATTCCGCGACGTGCGGTTCTCTAAAGACAAAACTCCCTACAAATCTCATTTCGGTGCCTACTTCAGTAAGGGTGGACGGAAGTTCCCTGGTGCCGGGTACTACCTCCATATTGAGCCCGGAAAATCTTTCGCAGCAGCAGGCCTCTGGATGCCTGAAGGCCAGCTCCTAAAAGCCGTCCGCCAGGAAATTGACTACAACTTCGACGAGTTCAACACCATACTCAACGAAAAAAAATTCAAAAAATTGTTCGGAAAACTGGAAGGGGAGCGCCTTAAAAGCTTACCACAAGGCTACGGTGCAGACAATCCTGCAATCGAATACCTAAAACTTAAAAGCTTTACGGTTTCCCATAAGCTCACAGACGATGAGGTGTTAGCTGAGACTTTTGCAACTAAGCTGGTCGACATTTTTAAGGTTGTTCGCAACTTAGTGGAGTTCCTGAACAGGGCAGTTGAGTAGTTCAATTACAGAAGACCATAAACTCAAACGGGCGATCACTCGCTATTAGTTTTTTCCGCTTCGCCTTCGGCTTGTGCTTTGAATTGTGATACACATCCAGCATCTCTGAAGCACCTTGAACTTTTTGGTCGGTGTCTACCTGATTTACCAGATTCATCAGTTCATCAACTCTCTGTTCAAAATCCTCCTTCTGCCAGTTCTGAGCAACCTTAGTCGTTACTAAAAGTTCGCGTGTTTTTTGCTGCTTCATAGGGGCTGTTTTTTCTGAGGAATTCTTTTCGTTTAGAAAATTAAACTAAATTTTTCCTATTTGGAATAGCAAATAACAATATGTAACTCAACCTTTTAAATAATCTGCTACATATAACCGACCATTACTATCTCAATAAAACTGCGTCAGGTAGGGATACCGCTCCTGATAAAGTTCTTTCACCTTGTTCAGGATAAAACTTCGCAGCTCTTCAATATTCATCCGCTCAGTCGCTGAAATAAATATGCTCGCCCCATGTGTAAGGTTGTCCCACCGCTTTTTCAACTGGTTAGTCAGCTCCTGTTTCACATCGTCCGACAGCCAGGGATCAAACACCTTCTGCTCATACAGGTCCATCTTATTGAATATGGTCAGTATCGGCTTATCAAAGGCTCCAATCTCCTGCAGCGTCTTATTAACCGTTCCCATTTGGTCTTCATAGGCCGGATGAGAAACATCCACTACATGCAGCAGGCAGTCAGCTTCTCTCACTTCATCCAACGTGCTCTTAAAACTCTCTACCAGATGGTGCGGCAGCTTCCTGATAAATCCCACCGTGTCGCTCAAGAGAAAAGGTGTCTGTTCGTAAACCACCTTTCTTGTCGTAGTATCCAGCGTGGCAAACAACTTATTCTCCGCAAACACCTCTGATTTCGTCAGCAGGTTCATGATCGTGCTCTTACCCACATTCGTGTACCCCACAAGCGCTACCCTGATATAGGTGCCCCTTTCCTTCCTCTGCGTGATCGCCTGTTTGTCTATCTCCACCAGCCTTTTCCGCAACAATGCAATCTTATCCTTCACTATCCGCCTGTCCGTCTCTATTTCCGTTTCTCCAGGACCCCTCGAGCCAATTCCGCCTCCCTGCCGCTCCAGGTGCTTCCACATACCCCTCAGCCTCGGAAGGATATACTGGTATTGCGCAAGCTCCACCTGCACCTTCGCCTGGGCCGTTTTAGCCCGTCTTGCAAAGATGTCCAGTATCAGGTCACTACGGTCTATCACCTTTATCCCAAGTGCATCTGCAATATTGCCTATTTGCGAACCGGTGAGCTCATCATCGAATATTGCTATATTGATTCCTTTCAGTTGAACATAGTTGCGTATCTCCTCCAGCTTGCCTTTTCCCAGGAATGTACGGCTGTCTGGCTTTGGTAGCTTCTGTGTGAATTTCTTTACGGTCGTAGCACCTGCAGTCTCCGCCAGAAAGGCAAGTTCATCCAGGTATTCATTCACCATGGTTTCCGTCTGCTCACGATGAACCAGGCCGATTAGTACCGCCCGTTCCTCGTTTTCTATGATGTTTCTGTTTTCTATCATCTGGTAACCTTTAGAAAAAATGACCATCTCGCATTGCGGGATGGTCACTGCAAAGCTACATTTAATGAATTTATAAAAGTCGTTCCTGTTCCCTCAGCCATCGCTCAGGTATCTCATTATTACTGGCCTGCAGGTAATCATTATAGGAGCAAGGCACATACATATTGTTAGGCAGCTTCATCCACCACCTGTTCGTGCGCTTGCTCTTCAGGAAGGTGGTATCATTGCTCGTAAAGCTTACATAGAATTCTACAAATTCTTCATGGTCAGTAAGCTCTGCCTCCGTTTTCCGGATAAGATATCCATCAACAAAATACCAGATCATTTGCGCCATCAGCTTCGCCGTCATCCGGTGCCTGTCTCTGCGCGGCTCATAGCCATAGATGCCAAATGATGAAAGTTGGTTACCCATTCCCGCATACCTCGTGAGCAGGCAGGCCTCATCACCTGTGAATCCGTTAGGAGAGCCATCAGTGTTAACCGGTGCATCACTGTACCGGACAGCAGAGATATCAAAACTGAAAAGATCACTCGATCTAAGTATCGGCTCCATGTCCTCAATATGTTCCCTGGCCTTACCCAGTCGTGCAAAGTCAAACCTTAGCTTGTCCAGCGTCTCCAGCATCCTGGGATGCACATAGTAGCTTTGAAAACCAATATGGCTGTAATGTCTTACAAAGTTTGGCTGCGAAGTCAGCATATCCATGAGAAAGCTTCGGGAATTCAGCTCTTCCGCTTCATCCAGGTCTATCAGCATGTCCGCCACTGTCGCATTGATCAGCTTTCCCGCTGCCTTAAACACTTCATACTGCTGCAG
>JAFAAT010000253.1 GCA_023426425.1 Bacteroidota bacterium
CACCCGTGGCGGAGAGCCCTCCTTGCCGGTGTATTTGCTGATCTTGTGGAGCGAGTTGATGTTTACATAGAGGACATCATTGTCTTTGTAGATGATGCGAATGGCTTCCTGCATGTTTCCATTCACCTCAATTTTTTGCAGACCACTGTACACTCCGACGCCATGGTCGATGTGGGTTACATAGTCTCCCGGTTGCAGCTCTTTGAGTGCCCGGATGGTGAGTGCCTTGCCGCGGGAGTAGGCTTGCTTTACATTGTATTTATGATACCGTTGAAATATCTGGTGGTCGGTGTAGCAAAGGATATTTTTTTCGTGGTCGATGAAGCCTTTGCTGATGGAAGTGGGGATGGGAGTGAAGTCGATGGCGGCGTTGAGATCTTCAAATATGCTGCGTAGACGCTCCAGCTGGCGGGGGTTTTCGGCGAAGATGAAAGGCGTGCAGTTAGTGGTGCAGCGTTTCTTAAGATCATCTATTAGCATATTGAACTGTCTGTTGAATACAGGCTGTTCGTCTGTAGCAAACTGTAGGCTGGTGGTAATGGGGTCTCCTGTGAGTTTTTCCAGAGAATGATTGTACCATTCAATGAGGTGTCTTTGTTTCACCTGCTCCAGCCAGCGCTCGCTGGTTTCAAAATCATCCCTGGTCAGTTCTTTTAGCCATTCCTCCTCGTGGTCTACTGCTACTGTCCCGATTTCAATCTTTTCCGGAAGGTCATGTTCCAGCTTGCCGAGTCTACCGATTACAAAGTCGAGGTCCTTTGCCCAGATAATAGTATTGTGGGGCAGGTAGTCCAGCAGTGAGATTTTCTCAGAGGTGTCAAACTTTGTTTCCACATTGGGGAGAATGGACACCTGTAGCAGCTTTCTTTCTGAGAGCTGGGTTTCGGGATTGAATATCCTGATACTGTCTACCTCGTCTCCAAAAAGTTCTATTCGGTAGGGATGTTCATTGCCGAAGGAGTAGATATCCAGGATGCCACCGCGCATGGCAAACTGCCCGGGCTCATAGACAAAGTCTTCTCTTTTGAAGCCCAGTTCCACGAAGCGCGCCATCAGCTCTTCTACCTGTAGTGTCTCGCCCACCTTGATGCTGATCATGTTGCCGGAGAGCGTTTTGGGGTTGACCACTCGTTCGAACACTGCTTCCGGATAAGTCACCAGCACTTTTTTATTCACTTTGGTGCTGCTGAACTTGGTGAGTGCCTCTGTCCGCAGCATCACATGACTGCTGTTTAGCTCACTGAAAGCTCCGGTTTTCTTGAATGAATCAGGAAAGAAGCAGATGTCTAAGGCATTGGTGAGATGCTCGATGTCATTGTGGAAATAGGCTGCTTCCTCTTTGTCATTGAGGATAAAGACATGGTTTACATCAGCCATTTGCCACACTGCGGTGGCTACGAAGTTGATGGAAGATGCCCTGAGATTGTCGAGGTAGATACGAACCCTGGGATCAGGCAATGAAACTGCGGCCGCTAATTGTTTTAAGCGGATATCGTTTTGATACAGTCCCAGCAACACCTGCAGGTTCATGCGGCTGCAAATTTACCCTTATGTGGTATTCAAAACTCCGGCCATTAATATTTTGATTATTGTGGTGCATGGGTATGCATACATCAGTACCTTTAAGGCTAGAACAGCCCGGCCATGAAAAAACTGCTTTACTCGCTCGCTTTCATCACTTTCTGCTCTTCCTGTGCAAACACCTGGGACGAAGAAACCAAGGATATGTTCCTGCAGTCCTGCCTGGAAGATGCCACGCGGTGGACAGAAACAGCCAATGAAGCGCAGGTCTACTGTGATTGTGTGATGACGAAGATGATTGAGAAGTACCCCACTGTGAAGAAAGCATTGGAGAAAGTGGACAGCATTATGGTTGATCCAGAGCTAAAGGCTTGTAGGACGGAGATGATGGCTAACTAACTTGACTTTTCAGATTTTCGGGTTTAAAGGGTTTGAATTAGCTTATTTAGAAATAATAGTATTTTTAGTACAGCGGCTGACTCGGTTTCCCTGCGCGAGGTCGCGTCACCCGAATGACTGGAAAATCTAAAAGCGATTACCCATGAAGTATTCTTATCAGCGCCATGCCTGTGGGGCTATGAACATCAGTATGTACAGGTACATGAGTTCATTGAAAGCCATTTTGATGGCTGCATTTCTGTTGCTTGCAACAACTCCTTCCCCTGCACAGATGGTTGTAGACACCTTTGCCACAGCATCAAGCGGTAGCATGGTTTCACCAATTGCGAATTTACAATCACGACAGACCGTGGTGGTATATCAGCCCGCAGAACTTGCTGCAGTAGGTATTGTGCCGGGAGTGTCAATCTATGGTTTGGGTTACTACAAAACTAACAGTGCAGATTTAGGCCCGAATGCGACTGCCAGTTTCGAAGTAAAGGTGCGGGGAGGCAATCAGGACACGGTTATCTCATCGATGTGGACTACTTATTCCTGGTCCTACTATGTCAACAACTTTCTTGGAGGTGGTTTCACTTCATTGACCCAGTTTGTAAATGGTATCAATTTGAATATACCTTCTACCCCGGGTTGGATTCCATTTATGTTGGACGCCCCTTTTGTATACACAGGAGGAGCCCTGGAGTTCTTTACAACATGGACTGCGTCTGCCAATGCATTCACCTCAGTTCCCTTCTGGGGCGTAGACGCCAGTCCTAGTCAGTATGTATACCTTGAAAGCAATACGCCGCTTCCCTGGTCCCACGGGTATATTCAACGTCCTGCGACAATAATTT
Source organism: Bacteroidota bacterium (assembly GCA_023426425.1). Taxonomy (GTDB): domain Bacteria; phylum Bacteroidota; class Bacteroidia; order Chitinophagales; family Chitinophagaceae; genus JAFIGV01. Next base: position 2,757 of record JAFAAT010000253.1, read on the forward strand.
TTCATTCCGAAAATCCTGCACCCTGTACAGGCATTCCAACAGGTGGCTACATTTCAGGAGCAAACCTTGTTTGCCCCAATGACAGCTTCTACCTGTTCCTGGTAAATCCTTCCGCTGGCCCGGGAGTCACTTATCAGTGGCAGAACGCACCAGTTGGTTCCTCAACCTGGACAAATATCTCCGGTGCCACTGCCCCAAGCCTGCACTATATTTCTGCCACCCCAATGCAGTTTAGATGCCTGGTATCCTGCCTGAATTCTGGACAAACTACTCCCTCTTCACCATACACCTTTACACCTGTAGCAGTTCAAATTGATTCTATCAGCATAAACGTCAACGGCAACATAGCCGACCTGGAAGCGAATGTCAGCAACGCAACCAGCTCCACTTTTTATAAGTGGCGGTTTGGTGATGGAGACAGTAGTGGAAATAATCCCGTCCAACATCAATACCTTACTGACTCCACCTACACAGTGCAAGTCATAGCAGTGGGCGACTGCAACAGTGATACTGCCTATATCACATTCACCCTGGGATGTATCGGCGGTGCTTCATTTCATAACCAGATTACTTCCCTCACCGATACCAATATTTGCGAGGGTGAATTTATAACACTTCAAACCACCACGTCACCACCTCCGGGATTCACCTTCCAATGGCAATATAGAGGGTCTTTCGGTGTTTTCTATAACATACCCGGAGCGACCACCCAAACGTTTACTGTTCAGCCAACTGGCACTACGATCTATCGACTACTGGCAACCTGCACGACTACCGGAAATACTAAAATTTCCAACGAGATCACAGTGAATGTCACACCACCACCTAATGCTGATACCATTCATGCCATAAATGTCAGTGGCAATCACTGGGACTTCTCTGCGCCAGGTGCCTCAAATGTTACCGACTACCAATGGGATTTTGGGAATGGCCACACATCCTCTCTATCCAATCCTTCACATCACTTTCCCTGGGCAGGAGCCTATACCATTACACTCATCACTACTAATGCCATCAACGGATGCACTGATACTGCCAGCCTCACATTAAACATTGCTACCCATGTAGAGGAGCTGATAGGTTCTTCTATCGATTTTTTTCCCAATCCGGCAACCGACCACATTATAATAAGCACTGACGGCCTTAACGGACAGATTGCCATGCTCCTTACAGACCCAGCAGGAAGAACTGTGGCTAATCTGTATACAGGACCAGCAACTGGTTTAAACAGAAAACTAAGCTTGCCCGTTGTGGCTCCCGGTATTTACTTCCTGCAGATCCAGTCGGGCCAGCAATCCATCAGAAAGCGGCTGGTAATTCGATAAACAAAACTCCAAAGTGATAGTTCGCAAGATCTATCGCTTTGGAGTTCACAGGTTTCAATGCCAGGTTATCTCAATAACAATTCTTTGCTCGCAGCATGCCTGCGCAGCAACGCACTGGCCCTGTATCGGTCTTCCCTGTATAAATCATACAGCTCATCCAACAACCTCAACACCTTTTCAGCCCCTATTTCATCACACCAGGCAAGCAATCCTTTGGGATAATTAACTCCCTTGGTCATCGCCAGGTCGAGATCCTTCGCACTCGCCACCTGCAAATGCAAAGCATCAGCCGCCTCGTTGATCAGCATCACGAGTATGCGATCCACGATCTGTGTCCCTAAAACAATATCCTTATTTGGCTCTGGTATAGAAGCTACTTCAAAATAGTTATAAAAACCCCGTCCCGACTTCCGCCCTAACCAGCCAGCTTCCAACAGTCGCTTCTGCGAGAATGAAGGCTTATACCTCGGATCATAAAAGAACGACTGAAATACAGTTTCCGTCACCACGTAGTTCACATCATGTCCTATATAGTCCATTAGAGCAAATGGTCCCATCCTAAACTTTCCGATCTCTGTCATCGCCCAGTCAATAGTCGCCATATCAGCAATGCCCTCTTCATATATCCTCAACGCTTCTCCATAGAATGGTCGCGCCACCCTGTTTACTATAAAGCCCGGAGTATCCTTGGCGATCACCGGCACCTTACCCCACGCTTCCATCAATGTCTTCATCTCTTCTACCAATCCTGCCCTTGTTTGCACCGCAGGTATCACCTCAACCAATGCCATCAGAGGCGCAGGATTGAAGAAATGCAGGCCAATCACCTGTTCAGGCTTGGCACAGGCTGCAGCAATAGAGGTAACGCTCAACGAAGAGGTATTTGTTGCAAGCACACAGCTGTCATCCACTATCTTCTCAAGTACTTCAAATACGGTCTTCTTCACCTCCAGCTTCTCGACGATTGCTTCTATCACCAGTCTGCATTCAGCAAAGGCAGAAAGATCAGCAGCAAATACTATTCGGCCCAGAGTCTCAGCCGCACTTTGCAACTTGCCCTTCTCCTCCAGCTTCTGCAGCATCTGGCTCAGGTGAAGCTTTGCCTTCTCCAGCGCCTCCTGATTGTTGTCAAATAACACCACAGGGTGGCCGGCTACTGCCGCTACCTGTGCAATGCCCGAGCCCATAGCGCCGGCTCCTATTACTCCAATCGTATCAATCGTGTTCATCCTCACTTTTACTAGTGCGGGCAAATTAAGAATTTGCTGATTAACTGGCGGATGATTTTAACTTTGGATTGAAAGATCACAGATGTCACTTCTTTTTCGAGACAACAAGAATAGACTAGTCAATGGAAGCTTGCCAGTGTTATTTACCCTACTAGTACTGGCTTCTGGATTTATTATGTTGAAAGATCGACTAGGTAGTTGGTGGCCGGAACAATCACACCTAAGGTATCTGGATGCTGGGTGGTATAAGAGTATTGTAGATCACGGCTATATTTTTGATGCAACTGCGGCGAACAATACAGCGTTTTTCCCACTATTTCCATATGTGTGGAAGTGGCTTGGAGTTGATGAAGTCGGAGCGGCATTTTTTAACGCAATGCTCTTCTTCATTGCCTGTGGATTTCTGTTTCAGCTTTTCCCTTCCAACTTCAAGGTGCGGCTCGGCTATCTTGCCCTCTCTATCATCACTTTTTACATTAGCCCTTTTTCTGAGAGCCTCTTTTTTATTTTCTCCCTTTCCATTTTATGGGGGCTTCAAAAAAGAAGTCATTCTTATGTTGTGGTAGGCATCATTGGTGCTGGCTTGGCTCGTTCAGTCTGTACCGTCTTTTTCCCAGCTTTCTTAATCCTCGGTGCCTTTAAGTTATGGGAGAGCAGGAGATTGAGGGATGCACTTCCATACTTCACCTATAGTCTCATTAGCTTAATCACCTTGTTGGCTGTATTTCTCATTCATTGGTACCAAACCGGTGTTTTTTGGGCGTTCACACACACCCAAAAGTTTTGGGGTAGCGGTTTTAGAATCCCTGACCTGCCCTTTACCACATGGGATCCTCAAGATAATGGTTACTATGACCAGCTTGCCCTTTTTGTTTGCCTGACAGCTATTATATACTTTACCTATCTGTTTTTACGCATTGTGGCGAGAAAGCAGCAGAGAGCTGTTGATCAAGCATTGATGTTTTCAATATTGTACTTTTCCGGTATAGCCTTACTTATGCTATTTACCAGAGGAGGCGGGTTTAACAGCATCAATCGATACGTGTTTTGTACGCCTTACGTATACATCCTTATCCGGCATATAAACCAAATAGAGATAAACAAGCGCATGGTTATAGCGCTGCTAGTGGTTGGTGTAGCCTATTACAATTATTGCTGGAACATGGGCGCTAGTCTGGAGCGCCAGGCTGTTGCCCTGGGATTATTGTCCCTAAGCTTCTTATTTCCTTTGGCGATGAAGAAGGATACAGCCTGGGCAAATATCCTGTTCTTTTTACTCTGGTCCGGAATGGTAGTAGTCCAGGCGAACCTTTGGTTTCGTTATGTAACTGGCGTCTGGGTGGGCTGACTAGCCAGCCTTCACCCCTTTCTTCATCTTCAGCAAACTAAAATCAGTCTCCTCCGCAACTATGGTATTCTTCAAATGCCCCAAGCCCTCTATCTCCATCTCCACTACATCGCCCGCCTGCAACCACTGCACCTTATATTCCGGATCATTCAACAGACCCGTACCGTTCAACTCCAGGAAACATCCCGTTCCCACAGTACCACTACCAATCACATCCCCGGGTAAAATGTCAACCCCATACGCACAGCGCTCAATGATCTCCGCAAACGTCCAGTCCATATCTCCCATATTACCCGTGCTCACTTCCTTCCCATTCACCCAGCATTTCATCGACAGGTTGTAGTTATTCCCGGTATGCCCCGCCTTAGCAGGCACCTTGTACTGCTCCAACTCATCCGGCGTCACCAGCATGGGGCCAATCACCGTACTGAAATCCTTACCTTTCGCAGGCCCAAGATTCAGCAGCATCTCCTCCATCTGTAGCGTCCGTGCACTCAAATCATTCATGATCATGTACCCGGCAATATACTGATCAGCTTCCTCAGCCTTTATATTCCTCCCTTTCTTCCCAATCACAATCGCCGCCTCCAGTTCAAAATCCAGCTTCTGGAAATGATCCGGCATACACCTGATCTCACCAGGACCCTGCACCGCATTATGGTTCGTAAAGTAAAAAATAGGATACTGGTCAAACTCAGGTATCATGTCCACCTTCCTGTTCCTGCGAGCAGCCGCTACGTGCTGACGAAAAGCATATCCATCCCTGCAGGAAGTAGGTCGAGGCACCGGAGCCATCAAAGCCGCAGTACTCAACGTAGCATAAGGAACAATAGTGTTCCTCCCCGACTTAATGTCTTCCTCCGTCTTCTTCGCCAGCTCCGACCATCGCTCCCAGTCCTCAAGCATCCCGCTCATTGTCCCAGGCAACTCCGGGTTGGCCGCATTCGTGTCATACAAATTATCATCAATGCAAAATGCCAGCTGCTCTTTCCCGTTGTTCGAATATGTTACAAGTTTCATCCTGATGTTTTTGAGGGGGTAAAAATAAAGTCTTTTAAATGAATAGCTCCTCCACATGCTGCACAATCCCCTGGTAATATTTAATATTGCCTAAATTTCATACATGGCTTCCTACGAGCAGCTTTTCGAAAACAATCGTGAATGGGTGGCAAGAAAAACCGCCTCAGACCCTGAATTCTTCTCAAAGCTTGCCTCAGAACAGTCGCCCGAATACCTCTACATTGGCTGCTCCGACAGCCGCGTACCAGCCAATGAAATCACAGGCCTCGAATCCGGCGAACTCTTCGTCCATCGCAACATCGCCAACGTCGTCGCCAACACCGACCTTAACGTCATGTCTGTCATAAACTACGCCGTCCACCAACTCAAGGTCAAACATATCATAGTCTGCGGTCACTATAATTGCGGGGGTGTCAAAGCGGCCATGACACCCGTCGACATGGGCCTCCTCAACCCCTGGCTCCGCAACATCCGCGATGTCTACAGACTCCATAAAGCAGAATTGAACGCGATCCCCGCCGAAACTGAACGCTACAATCGACTCATCGAACTCAATGTCATCGAGCAGTGCACCAACGTCATCAAAACAGCCGCCGTCCAGAAATGCTTCCTCAAAACCGGCTACCCGATCGTCCACGGCTGGGTTCTCGCCCTCCACTCAGGCCTCCTCAAAGACCTCAACGTCAACTTCCACCAGATACT
>JAFAAT010000298.1 GCA_023426425.1 Bacteroidota bacterium
GTTTAGGAAGATACTCAGGAAAGCAGACCAGTTTTTTGTGCAGGATGAGGAGTCGGCGGGATTGCTGAAGGAGTTGGGGTTGGCGAGAGATAAGATTGTGGTGACGGGAGATACCAGGTATGACAGAGTTTACCAGATAGCGAGGGCGGCAAGGAGATTTCCGTTGGTGGAGCAGTGGCAGGAGGGGAAGAAGCTTGTAATCGGGGGTAGCACCTGGCCGGATGATGAGAAGATATTGAGGGAGTGTTTGAAGATGTTTCCGGAGGATTGGAAGCTGGTGGTGGCGCCACATGAGATACACAGGGGGAGGATCAGACAGGTGATGGAGACCTTTGGGGAGGATGCGGTGCTATATTCGGAGCTGGAGGAAGGGGAAAGAAGCAGCGGGAGGGTGTTGGTGATAGATAACATGGGTATGTTGTCGGGGATGTACAGGTATGGAAAGGTGGCGTTTGTAGGGGGAGGGTTTCAGTCGGGCGGGATACATAATACGCTGGAGCCCGCGGTGTTTGGCTTGCCAGTATTGTTTGGGCCGGTGTATGAGAAGTTTGTGGATGCGGTGAGGCTGAAGGCGAATGGTTTTGGTTTTCCGGTGGGGAATGCTGAGGAGGCAGTAGTGGTGTTGGGGAAGTTGATCCCGGATGAGGACGGGCTTGAGAAATTGCAGACGGGGTTGCGGGAATATATGGAGCGGAATGTGGGGGCGACGGAGCGGATTATGGAGCGGCTGAGTGAGGTATTCTTTAAGAGATAGCGGGATTTACTGTTTGTTTTGTTGTGGGTGGCCGGTCACTCTGTGGTGCCTGTAGGCATTAGTGACCACTACATTTCCTACTTTTGCCCCCTAAACATTTATCCATGCCAGGAACAGAACTATTTGGCGCAGAAGAGCGTAAAGAGGTCAATGATGTACTAGAGACCGGAATCCTTTTTCGTTATGGACATGATGCACAACGCAATGGTCATTGGAAGGCGAAAGAGTTTGAGGAGGAGGTGAAGAAGATTACCGGGGCGAAGTATGCGCATGCGATGAGCAGTGGTTCGACTGCGGTGGCTACAGCGCTGGCTGCGGCGGGAATTGGTGCGGGTGATGAAGTGATAGTTCCCCCATTTACTTTCATTGCAACCATAGAGGCTGTGTTGTTTGTGGGTGCGCTGCCTGTGTTTGCAGAGATAGATGAAACGCTGTGTTTGAGTGCGGAGGGGATCAGGAAGGCGATTACTCCGAAGACTAAGGGAATTTGCCTGGTGCATATGTGTGGCGGTATGGCAGACATGGACGCTATTATGGAGATAGTGAGGGAGAAGAATTTGATATTAGTAGAAGATGCCGGTCAGGCGTTTGCCGCATCCTACAAGGGGACGAGTACCGGATTGTTTGGCAAAGCAGGAAGTTATTCTTTTGACTTCTTTAAGATAGCAACGGCAGGAGAAGGAGGTGTGATGGTGACTAACGATGAAGCTACTTATAAAGTTGCGGACTGTTATTCTGACCATGGGCATAATCATGAAGGAAATAACCGTGGGATGGAGCAGCACCCGGTGCTTGGGTTTAACTATAGAATTGGAGAGTTGAATGCTGCGGTAGGGCTTGCTCAGACCAGGAAAGTGCCGATGATCAGGGAGACTAACAGGAAGTATAAGAAGATGCTTACTGAAGCACTTTCAAAGACTGAAGGCATTTCCTTTGCAATGCTGGCTGATCCGGAAGGCGATTCTGCGACCTTCCTGAATATAATGTTACCGGATGCTGATGCGGCAAAGCGTACGGTTGAGGAGTTTAACAAAGCAGGTGTGAGTGGGTTTAACTACTGGTACACCAACATGTATCACTTCATCAATCAGTGGGACCATCTGAAGAATATGAAGACTGCGTCGAAACTGGCGGTTGAAGTATTGGGCGCGCCCCAGGACTACAACAACCTAGAGCTGCCTAAGTCGCAGGAAGTGGTGGGAAGGTTGATTTCATTTGGAATACGATGTACCTGGACTGAGGAAGAAGTGAATCAGCTGGCTGGGAAGATAAGTGAGTGTGTGAAGCGGGCGATGAGTGTGGTGAATGCGTGAGGAGAAGTAGCATGGCGCGAACTAAAGATTTATAGTCTAAATATTATCTGTGCACAAGAACTTTAAGAACATTGAGAAAGTCTGCTACGGGCGTGGCAGCTTTGGTATTATGGACAGCATACTGGAGCCTGTCCGCAAAGAGAACAACCATTTCTTTTTATTTATTGTCGATCATTATTTCCATGGGAAGGATCTGGTGGAGCGCATACCAGCGCGGCCTGAGGATGTGGTTCATTTTATAGATGTGGATCCTTCGGAGCCGACTACGGAGCAGATTGATGCGCTGAGGGATGAGATACTTGCTTCTAAGGGACTGCCTTCTGGTGTTGTGGGTATAGGCGGAGGAAGCATCATGGACATTGCGAAAGCGATCTCATTGATGTTTACGAACGAAGGGTCTTCGTGTTTGTACCAGGGGTTGAACCTGGTGAAGAAGCCGGGTATTTATCATCTTGGTGTGCCTACGATTTCGGGGACTGGAGCGGAAGTGTCGATGACTGCGGTGCTTACGGGTCCGGAGAAGAAGCTGGGGCTGAAATGTGACTGGACGGTGTTTAACCAGGTGATTCTTGACCCTGAGTTGATTGCATCGGTGCCGAGGGATAAGTGGTTCTATACGGGTATGGATACCTATATCCATTGTATAGAATCGGAGAATGGGATGCTGAACAATGCGTTTAGTCATGCATATGCGGAGCAGGCATTGAAACTGTGCAAGGATATTTATCTGGGAGAAGATGCGGGACAAACGCCGGAGAATGATGATAAGCTAATGGTGGCATCGCTGATGGGAGGTCTGAGTCTGACCTATTCGGAAGTGGGTGTATGTCATGCTTTGTCTTATGGTCTTTCGAAGATATTGGGTGAGAAGCATTGTTATGCGAATTGCCTGGCTTTCCAGCATCTGGAGGATTATTATCCGGAGGGACTGGTAGAGTTCAGGGAGATGCTGAAGAAGCATCATATTCAGTTGCCTCAGGGGCTTAGCAAGGGATGGACTGAAGAGCAGATAACTGCGATGGCACAAGTGGCGTATAACCTGCCGCATATGTGGAACCATGCGATTGGTACGGACTGGAAGGAGAAGATTACGCTCGAGACGATCAAGGACTTGTACAGGAGGATGTAGATTGGATGGCTGAGGTTAGCGTAGAGGCGAATGGTATTCCAGAGGTGTTTATGTAAAACCTGCATACGTCAAGAGAATAACCGGGTGATGCAAAAGAAGGTTAAGGGTTGTAATTCTGGTAAAGCAATTCTGCTTTTACTACTCAATATTTTACTGGCTGTTCCGGTGGATGCAGCGGTATTGCTTCAGATGTTTCCTGCGGGTGATTAGCCTTCAGGATGGATATTGACATTGCTGACGATTGGTGGTATGCTGGCTACACTGGCTGTTCATGAGCTGGGGCATTTGGTATCTGCGCTGGTACAGGGATTCAGGTTTGAATTGTTTGTGGTAGGGCCGCTTGGAGTGAAAAGGGAAGAGGGAAAGATAAAGGTGTACCTGAACAAGAATGTGGGATATATGGGAGGCATTGCTTCGGCGGTTCCTGTGGAAGACAGCAGGAGTAACAGGAGGAAGTTTGCCGTATCGATTATTTCGGGGCCGCTTGCATCTCTTACGTTAGCGCTGGTGTCTTATATGCTGTATGTGAATGCAGATGCGGGGTTGTTCCGGGCGTTATGGTTTATATTATCTGTGGGAAACGCTGCCATTTTTGTGGCTACGACGGTGCCCACCAAGTCGGGTGTATTCTTTACTGACCGCGCACGCTTTCAGCGATTGATGAGCAAGGGAAAAACCGGGGAGATTGAGGAGGCGTTACTTACACTAGTTGCACTAAGTGTGCGTGATGGAGATTGCCGGAATCTTCCTTTGGATAAAGTGAAACTATTGCAGGAGGATAGAGATAAGATGATGCGGTTTTGGGGGCTTTACTATGAGTATTGTTATTTCAGAGACAATCAGCAGGAGCCTGAGACTGCAGAAGCAAAAGCTGTGGTTATTGCGGCCAAGCATGATGTACCAGCGTCTGTATGGAAGGCTTTGAAGGTGGAACAGGCGGAGCGGTAGGTGGGGTGACCGAAGAAGAAAAAACTCTATTTTCGTCATGTGAAGAAGATGCTTAATATTCTGTTGTTGTTAACCTCATTGATAGGTTACCTGGAGTGGGGGACAGATATGCATGCATTTCTTTTTGAGGTGGAATATGAGCTGATCTTTGGTGCGATGGGGAATAGAGAAACGATTACTCACCCGTTTGTGCTGGTGCCGTTGGTGGGGCAGGTGCTGTTATTAACTACGCTATTTCAGCGGAGGCCGTCGAAGGCGTTAACCTATTCAGGAATGGTGAGTATTGGTTTGTTGCTTTCATTTCTGCTGTTTATCGGACTGATGGGTATGAACGTCAGGATTTTGCTAAGTGCGCTTCCTTATAACGCAGTTGTAGTTTTTATCTTGATTTATTATAGACGATTGAGAAAGACAAATACCGGCAAGGAAAGCCCTGCCGGTATCGGGAATCAGTGATTGAGACTAAAGCTTGCCATATTTCTTTGCTGCCTTTGCTGCACACTCGTTCATTTCGGCATAGAACCTGTCGGCAAATGCGCCAAAGATGGTACCCATGCCTTCGAAGTTGGGAGGCTGCAAGCCGGCTTTTTTCTTGTAGCTGGCTACCTCTATAGGCTTCTTAAAGAAGAAACTTCCTGATGCGTAGATCTGCCCTGAGTAGTAACCTGTGCCAAGTTTCTGACCAATGTATTTCTTATCCTGTTTAGGGATGGGGTTTGGCCCATGCAGGACCATCTTCACTCCGTGGATGTTGACATCTCTTCGGTCGCTTTGAAGTTCTACTGCTATGTTCAGGACCGCATCTACTTCCAGGGCCTTTGCAAGATCGCTGCCCATGGATTCTGCTCTGAGGTAGTCGTTTGCTGCGGCGATATCGAAAGGACGATAGCCATCGGCAGCTACGGAAATCTTTTTACCACTGTTTTCTATTCCCGATAGGAAGTCGCCGATCTTTGACATCTGTGGTTTGAAAGAAGTATAGTAGTACTCCCGTTTTTGAGGTGAATTCAAGTACTCGTTTGGAGTGAGCAGGACAACACCTTGTTTTCTGAAGCTTTCCTTCAGATCATCAAGTGCTACTTTGAGTATTTCGTTTGCGAGATAGTTTCCACCGGCAGCGGATACGAAATTTGTTTCCGTATAAAGCCAATGTGCGTGTTCTGACGTGTAGGTACTGCCCAGGTCATAGATGTACATAGTGGCGAGAGCAACAGTATCCGGAAGCTGAGTTTTGTAGAACAACAGTGGGTTTTTTCCATGCCCGTCGTCGTAGCTTTTTGCCGTTGTAGGCTGACAACCTGCAGGCATCTGAATGTCTTTCATGATGGACTCCCGGCTGTTTTTCTCTACGTAGTCCTTGATGGTTTTTTGCGCGTGTACGGCGTGGCTCACCGTGATTGCCAGCGCTAATGTTAGTAGCTTGCTCATGGGGTAATTTTTCAAAGTTTGATATAATAATACAAATTATTGAACAATTACCTTATTTGTAACTGATTCTTTGTTTGTTGCGACACGCAGGATGTACATGCCCTTTGCCAGGTCGGATACATCCAGCGAAGACTCTTGAGATACGGACTTCACCAGTTTGCCTGTTTGATCAAAGAGCTCTAGTTTCTGAACGTGGACTCCTGGGTCGACAGAGAGATGAAGTTGGTCTGTTGCCGGGTTGGGGTAGATTTTCATAAGTGAAGGGTTCATAGGATGTTTCGCTACTGAGGTTCCAGGCGTCAGGGGAAGACGATAGATGTTGCTATCCGCTCCTGCAACGTATATATAGTTGTTGCTAAGCTCGATATCCATAACAGCAGGCAGGTTTCCTTTCAGGTCTGTGTAGGTGATACCATCAGTAGTTTCAAGGACCGAGCCCAGTGACATGACATAGAACTTCCCATTAGAACCATAATGTATCTCCTGTATTTGAAGAGGGATGGAAGGGTTCGGGGAGTTACCAGTGAAAGTTGCGCCGCCGTCTGTAGATTTCCAAAGCTTGTTGAGTGAAGCAGCCCAGACTTCGCCATTGGGAAGTACGAGTGGGATACATTCTGCGTTGACACCTGTGGAAGCAGAGAAAGTTGCGCCGCCATCATGAGAATAACTTATTCCGCCGGGCCAGGGTGAGCCTGAGCTACTTATAATAGTGTCAGCTGTGTAGCTTGCTGCTATTTGGTTGTAACCCACTTCTATATCGCTCCAGGTTGTGCCATTATCTGTAGATTTTGCCATTTTGTTACCGGAGCCGTTGGGAAAAATCAGCGTGTTGTTACCTGTGATTGTAAACTGGTTTTCTGATCCCCCGTTTTTTAACTTATAGCCCATGTTTGTCCAGGTGAGGCCATCAGTTGAAGAGTAGAGTGTGTCGACGGGGTAGAGGGAAGTAGTAAGATATTTTTTTGTGGTGGCCAGATACATAGTTCCGTCAGGTCCGAATTCGGCAGTTAAGATTGCCATACCTGGGAATACCTGTTGCCAGGTTGTGCCGCCGTCTTTTGAAACTGCTACTTCACGAGCTCTGCTCTGTACTCCTGCTATAAGAGTAGCGTCATCGGGGGAAACAAAGATCTTGGGTACGGAACCTGGGGTCCAATTGTAGGTGTAGCTGAGTTGTTGCCAGGTTTGAGCTTGTAAACAAGCGGTGATTGCGACTGCTGTAAGTGTAGCGAAAGTTCTTTTCATGATTGTTTGTTTTTGTTGGGACAAAGTGACGCAATCATGTGTTGGTGCAGAAGAGGTAGACACCTGAAATATTCTAGGGTGATTACCTGATTTTCATTTCTGAAGATGCCTAAATCAATTGCTGGCTGATGGCAAATCTCGTCAGGCCGGCGGTGTTATGGATGTCGAGTTTAGCCATAAGATTGGTGCGGTGAGTGTCTACGGTTTTTGGTGCTATAAAAAGCTTTTCTCCAATTTGTTTATTTGAGAAACCTTGCGCAATCAGTATCAGCACTTCCTTTTCCCGTTGTGTCAAATCATCCAGGAGGCTTTTGTTTTTACTTTCGGCTATGTTAGTAGTGGCCAGGCTGAGGGTGACATCCTGCGAGAAGTACTTCTTCCCCTGGAGAATTGCCGAAACTGCGAAATGCATTTCCTGTTCGTTTGCTGATTTTAGCATGTAGCCATCTGCACCAATTTTGAGGATTTCTTTCACCAGGCCTGCGTCATTGTGCATGGTAAGCATAAGCACTTTAGTGTGCGGATATTGCTGTTTAATATTGCGTAAAAGATCGATGCCATTCATTACAGGCATTTCAATGTCAGAAACTACAAGGGAGACCTGATCAAGCCCCGGGTGTTCAAGTGACTCCTTCCCATTGTTAGCAGTTAAGATTTTCTCGATCTGGGGCAGTTCTGAGAGGATTTTTACAAGCCCGTCGAGAATAAGCTGATGATCATCTGCAAGAAGTATCGTGTGTCGATTCATGCCTTATTAAGTGGAATTCTCACTGTTACTACTGTTCCTGTATTCTCTCCGGGGAGGATATTCACGACGCCATTAACAGCAGTGACCCGGGTCTTGATGCTCGTCATGCCAATGCCGTCAGCTGGTTTTTTGTTTTGGTGCATGCCCTGCCCATTGTCTTCTATTAGAAGCACGAGTGTTTGTGCCGTCTCAATAAGTTGCACCGTTACAAAAGTGGCTCCGGAATGTTTGATCACGTTGTTGATAAGCTCCTGTGTCACGCGGTAAATTGCTGTTTCAAGGCGGAGCTCATATCGTTTGTCGACATTATGAGTTTCGAAAGTATATTCGATACCCGAGTGCGCCAGTATTTTTTCAAGCATGTCTTTGATGGCTGGTACGCAGCCAAATTCCTGAAGCGCTTTGGGCATCATTTGATGTGATACACCTCTTACCTCTTCCATGAGATCGAGGAGCGCTTTTTCGACCTCTGAGGCCTCAGGTTTTTCTTTGATATCAGGAGGCAGCACGGATTTCATGCGCATTTTCAGGGCAAGGAGTTGGTTTCCTACTCCGTCATGAAGTTCTCTGGCGATCCTCGTGCGCTCCTCTTCCTGGGCATCTATTATCGCTTTCAGCCCTTTGTCTCTTTCTTCGAGCACCGCCAGAGTCTTTGCTTTTTCCTGTTTTGCTTTGTTCCTTTCAGCTACAATAACCGCTGTCACGAGGCCGCCTGCGATGAGCAATGACATAACGAACAGCCATTGATTGCGTTGCTTAATGGCGAGGTCTGCCTGGAGTTTTTCATTTTCTGCCTCAAGTAGTTCTTTGTTTTTTTCTGAAATTTCCAGGTCTTTTTTTCCGAGATCGTATTTGACGGCCCATTCAGTGGCCTCTTTGTTGCGTTCTGCATAAATGGAAGAGTCTCTGTATGTATTATGGCTTAGGAGGGCATCGTACGCTTGTGTGTACCTGCCCAATCTGCGGTATACACCAGCAAGATTGAGGTAGGCTCTACTGGTAAGATGAGGATTTCCTAATGACAAAGCGGCATCGGTTGCCATTTTGTGGTATTCAAGTGCTTTATGAAGCTGTTTAAGGTCAGTGAAGGCAACTCCCAAATTGCTGTATGTGCGGGCGACACCCTCAAAATCCTCGACCTGTTGCTGAAGTACCAGCAGTTCCTGATAGCAATTGATAGCCCCTTTAGTATTCCCCTGGTCGTTCAGGCAAGCGCATAGATTACTTTGGGTATTCAGTGCTCCGCGTATGTTCCCGGATTTCTTCTTTAGTTCGAGGCTCTTGCTGTAATAAAAGATGGCAGAGTCTGCCTCCTTGCGTGCATCGAAAATGAACCCGATAGAATTCAGAATGTTTCCTTCGACAGCAGGATTTGAGAAAACCTGAAAATAACCAAGTGCTTCTTTCTGAAATCTAAGTCCCTGCTCCAGGTCCTTCATCCGCAGGTAGGTATTACCTATGTCGTTGAGTGACTTAAGGACCCCCAGTGTATCCTTGCTTCGTTTGAGAAATGCTAATGCCTGAAGATACCAATCAAGAGCTTCGCTGTATTCACCCTTTGTAGATAATGGTAAACCTTTGTTCCGGCAGGCTTTATAATACTCTACGGAATCCCCGGTTGGCTTCAGCGTATAGATTGCGTAATCGCTCCAGAAAATTGAACTATCGGGGTTGGAAATGTTGTAGTAGTATATACCAAGGGCATTGGCTAGTTTGCCGACCTGGACCTTGTCTTTTATTTTAGAAGAATCCGCCATTGACGCCATCAGGTATTTTGCAGCGGTCGATGGCTTGCTGAAAATTGTCTCTGAAGCGATGTCGAAAGCTACTATCGCTTTCTTATCCGGGTCTTTGGTTGCTTTATAGACGGTGATAAGTGAGTCCAGTTTTGTGGCCTGCACAGAGATGCCGGTAAACAGTGCCAACACAACAGCGAGAAGTTTTTGCATATGGTCTGAGCTTAGGTATGGTAATATCCCCGTAAAAGATAATAAAAGTAAGTTCCTGAGGAAAATATTGGTAGTAGAATCGCTAAACTAGCAGATGATGTGCAAAATCTTACTTTTGCAGCCCCAAACGGTGTGAACCACCACTAATTCAGTATGAGTCAGAAGAAAATTCAGGTAGGTAACATAGCCTGCGGCGCAGATGAACTATTTCTCATTTCGGGTCCTTGCGTAATAGAGGATGAATCCATTATGATGAAAACGGCAGAAATGCTGAAGGAAGTAGAACAGCGTCTGAAGATTCAGATTATCTATAAATCATCGTTTACTAAGGATAATCGCAGTAGCCTGAAGTATTATGACGGGCCGGGACTGGAGAAAGGGGTTAAGATTCTTGCCAAGGTAAAGGAGCAGTTTGGGTTTCCGGTGCTAACTGATATTCACTATCCAGATCAGGCGGCGCCTGCTGCTGAGGTTTGTGATGTGTTGCAGATTCCTGCCTATCTCTGTATGCAGTCTGGTTTGCTCACTGCAGCGGCCAAAACCGGCAAGGTGATCAATATTAAACATGGTCAGTTCCTGGCGCCGGAGAACATGAAGCATCCTGTAGGTAAGTGCCTGGATGCGGGTAACGATCAGATTATTTTAACTGAGCGTGGGTACACGATGGGCTACAATGACCTGGTGGTTGATCCGCGGAGTTTTTACCACATGAGCCAACTTGGGTATCCTGTTGTTTTTGATATCACGCACTCCATACGCAAATACGGTATCCCAAGTGCGGATGCGAAAGGGGGTGCCAGAGAGTTTCTTCCGGTACTTAGCAGGGCAGGTGTGGCTGCGGGCGTGGATGGGGTCTTTATTGAGACACATCCTGAGCCTGAAAAAGCGCTGTGTGATGCAGCAAGCCAGCTTTGTGTGTATGACCTGGAAGAATTCATGAAGCCCATCCTGGAGCTGCATGCAATTGAAGTGAAGTACCGGAAATAGTCGTAAGAAACAGGCTTTTTAAGATGCCAGGAAGAAGGTTTTTGAGGTCTGGCAACATTGAAAATCTTCCGTCAAGGATTAGAGGCTTCTTTTTACCTTTGCGCCATCCTGAACCACAAGTAGTGGACGGGGAAAAATATTTGAACTTACAATAGATGGAATTATATCTCGATTCTGCCAATCTTAAAGAGATTGAAGAAGGTTTCAAACTCGGTTTCCTGAACGGTTTGACCACCACCCCGACTTTCATGCAGCGTGAAGGCATTAAGGATATAGACAGCATGATAGTCAAGCTGTCGAAGATGGTGCCTGTGCTTCAGATTGAGGCACTGGGAAATACCGCAGAAGATGTGGTGAAGGAAGCAAAGCGTCAGCTTGACCTGGGACTTGATCCGCAGCGGACTGTATTTAAGATCCCTGTGTCTCTGGAAGGCGTACGGGCTTGTAAGCTGTTGCGTAATGAGGGGCTGCTGGTGAATGTACACCTGGTATACACACTTCAGCAAGCCTATATGGCTATGCACGCAGGTGCCAGCTATGTATGTCCGCTGGTTGGACGTCTGCAGGATCAGGGCCATGATGCCTTGGCACTGGTGGAGCAATGTGTTAAGGCCGTCAATCATTACGGTTACGATACGAAAATCATGTTCAGTTCTGTGCGTCATGCTGAGCATGTGCGCAACGCGATCAACATTGGTGTGCATACGATCACTGTGCCGCTGAAGGTGTTGAAAGGTCTGACAGAAAATAATTTTACTACAATAGGTAC
>JAFAAT010000006.1 GCA_023426425.1 Bacteroidota bacterium
AGCTGAAGATGGGCAGTCAGGTTTCTGAGATTTACTTCAGGAAACGCCGTACGTAAAGGCTCGAGTGAAAGAGACAGCAACATTGTTAGCACAGCACCTACGACCGGAACCAGAAAAATACGTGCGGAAACATCAAACACGAGGTAGAGCAGCGGCGATAAGAGGATCCAGGCGAGGATGGAGAAGACGCCGAACCAGATGAGGGTGCGCTCATGATTTGGGGCGAGCACAAGTTTTGGGAATTTGAGCTGAAGTTCGGCAGCGATGTCTTTCCAGATTTTTCGACGGTCTTTGAAAGGAATGATATCGTCAAGCCTGGTTTCCTGGGTGATGGATGATTTAGGTACTCCGAGTGTTACATGGAGTGACTGCCTGAGTTTATAAAAC
Organism: Bacteroidota bacterium; assembly: GCA_023426425.1. Lineage (GTDB taxonomy): Bacteria > Bacteroidota > Bacteroidia > Chitinophagales > Chitinophagaceae > JAFIGV01. Next base: position 388 of record JAFAAT010000006.1, read on the forward strand.
ATTATTTCGGTGAGGCATTTGTTCGCGGTAGTCTTGTTTACGCTGTTCCACACAATTTCATGGACATCTCCTACAGTTCGGACGTTCTCTGCTATGGCTTCAGGCAGCGCAATATTGAAGGTGTCTTCAATTTTCCCCATGAGTTCAATAGTGTCTCTTGCCATCGTATATAGTTTAGTATAAAGCTACACAATTATGATGAAAATGGCTACTGGCAATGCTTTGGGACATCTGCGAGTTCATCTTTCTGAGCATAACGCAATAGTCTTCAATGTGTAATACGGCTGGTATATTTTTTGAGCTGTTGGCGTCCGATGAGCGATAAAGACAACACAGAATTGCATGTATCTCTAACTTCGTAGCTACTATATGCGACCTATAGGAATATTTGATTCAGGTTATGGCGGCCTCACTGTCTTCAAGAGTATCAGGGAAAAGCTTCCCGGCTACGACTATATTTACTTGGGTGATAATGCGCGGGCACCGTATGGTAACCGTCCGTTTGAGACGGTGTATGAATTTACGCTTGAATGTGTAGAATGGCTGTTCAGGCAAGGTTGTCCATTAATAATACTAGCGTGTAATACCGCGTCTGCAAAAGCGCTGAGAAGTATTCAGCAGAATGATCTTTCTAAGTTTGGTGATGGCAAGAAGGTATTGGGTGTAATACGTCCTACTGCTGAAGTAGCGGGTAAGTTTACGAAGACGAAAGTCGTGGGCGTGCTGGGGACGAAAGGTACTATTGAGTCCGGCTCCTACCCGATTGAAATAAATAATTTTTATCCGGACGTGCAGGTTGTGCAGCAGGCATGCCCTATGTGGGTGCATTTGATAGAGAATAATGAGCATAACACGCCTGAGGCGGACATGTTTATACAGCGGCATCTTAAATCGTTGATGGCGCAATCGGATAAAATTGACACCATACTACTCGGCTGTACACACTATCCTATTATCCAGGACAAGATCAGGAAGTATATCCCTGAGCATATCAAGATTGTGTCGCAGGGGACTATTGTGGCTGACAGTCTAGCGGAGTACCTGGAGAGGCATCCGGAGATAGAACAGCAGATAAGCAGGGAGGGTAGTGCACGGTTCTTTACCACAGAAGATGCGACTGCATTTAATGAGCAGGCGACGATCTTCTTTGGAGAGAAGGTGAAGTCAGCGCACACGACGCTTCGTTAACCTTCTACTACTGTAGATTCGAAAGCTACTGGCTTGCTATGTCCATTTCTTTGTTCCTGCGCTTCTTTTGCAGCCTTCACAAATGCAACAAATAAGGGGTGCGGATTTTCCACTGTGCTCTTATACTCGGGGTGGAACTGTACACCTACGAAGAAAGGATGCTCAGGTATTTCGACGATCTCGACTAGTCCTGTTTTAGGGTTCTTTCCTGCAGGCAACATACCTCCTTTTTCGAATTGCTCCAGGTATTCGTTGTTGAACTCATAGCGGTGACGGTGGCGCTCTGTGATTTTTGTGGTGCCGTAGACGGAGGCGGTCTTTGAGTCAGGGCGAAGCTCACAATCGTAGTTGCCAAGGCGCATGGTACCACCCATTTGGGTAATGTTCTTTTGTTCCTCCATCATGGCAATGATACCCTGATCGGTATCGCTGTTCATTTCTGTGGAGTGTGCTTTCTCCATGCCCAGGACATTTCTTGCGAATTCGACACAAGCCATTTGCATGCCCAGGCAGATGCCGAAGAAAGGAATTTTATTTTCTCTTACGTAGCGTATGGCGTCAATTTTCCCTTCGATGCCGCGGTTACCGAATCCAGGTGCGACCAGAACTGCATCGAGCTTCTGTAGCTTTTCTGCTGCGTTTTCGGGAGTGAGGTATTCTGAGTGGATATTGTGGACCTCCACTTTGCATTCGTTAACAGCTCCTGCATGGATTAGTGCTTCCAGTATCGACTTGTAGGCATCCTGAAGCTCTACATATTTACCAATGAGGCCGATGCTTACCCTGGACTTGGGGTAGCGGAGCTTGTTCAGGAATTCCTTCCATTTTACCAGCTCTGGTTCTGTGCCGAGGGGGAGTTGTAGTTTCTGGAGACAGATGACGTCGAGTTTCTCGCGCATCATTTCAAGAGGTACGCTGTAGATGGTGTCGGCGTCGAGCGCCTCGATGACTGCGTCCTGGGTGACATTGCAGAAGAGGGCGATCTTCTTTTTTAGTTCTTTATATAAAGGTTCTTCTGTGCGGCAGACGAGGACATCGGGGTTGAGACCGTTTTCGCTCATCATTTTGACCGAGTGCTGAGTAGGCTTGGTTTTTAGTTCCTTGGCTGCTTTGAGGTAGGGGATGAGGGTGAGGTGGACTACGAGGCAATTTTCGTCACCCATTTCCCATTTGAGCTGGCGAACGGCCTCTATGTAGGGGAGGGATTCGATGTCGCCGACGGTGCCACCGAGTTCGGTGATGACGATATCGTACTGGTTGTTTTGGCCGAGGAGGGTCATTCTTCTTTTGATCTCATCGGTGATGTGGGGGATAACCTGTACTGTCTTGCCGAGGAAGGCGCCTTCGCGCTCTTTGTTGATTACGTATTGGTAGATGCGGCCTGTTGTGACGTTATTTGCCTGAGAGGTGTAGGTATTGAGGAAGCGCTCATAGTGACCGAGGTCGAGATCGGTTTCTGCGCCGTCTTCTGTGACGTAGCATTCTCCGTGTTCGTAGGGATTCAATGTTCCGGGGTCGACATTGATGTATGGGTCGAATTTTTGGATGGTGGTGCGGAAGCCGCGTGCCTGGAGCAGTTTGGCCAGAGAGGCTGCAATAATTCCTTTACCTAATGAAGATGTAACGCCTCCGGTTACAAAAATATATTTAGTCATAACGCTCCTGTTTGATAGACCGGTGCGCAGCCTGCACTTACAATAAATTAAATTGGAATATTTCAGCTGTTGCGGTCGTGCAAAGATAGAATTAAATCAGGAAACAGGGGGCAGGAAACATAGCGAGGGCGAGGGCGAAGGGGATAGCGAGGGCGAGGGCTAAGGCTAAGGCTAGAGGGACATTAGGGACGAGTGGGACCAGCGACGAGTGAGACGAGTGGGACGAGAGCGACGTGGGACAGGGGGACGGGGGGACGAGAGCGA
>JAFAAT010000273.1 GCA_023426425.1 Bacteroidota bacterium
AAGCTATACAAGGTGGACCTTGTGCCGGTGGTAATTCTGGTAAAGGACCACATGGAAATAGGCCGCATTACGGAGGCTGCTTCTGCGTCCATTGAAGAGGATCTGCAAAAGTTGATCGAGCAAGATCAGCTGCAGAAACAATAGGTTGCTTTACCCCCTGTTTTTTAACCCTTTATACTGCATCCTGAGGAGGTATTTTCCTTGCTTATAAGGCTAAAATTCGTTATCTTTGTTGGGTGATTTTAAGCCGGGTTTAACTGGCTTTTGCTGCAGTTCCGGAGGCGGCACGAACACGAAGTATTCTCACAAATCAAACGCTCCGGACACACAATTATATGAGCACAGAACAAGAGATTTTACAGCCCCCTATGCAAGGGTATGATGCGAGTAGTATTCAGGTACTTGAAGGTCTTGAGGCGGTGCGGAAACGTCCTGCCATGTACATTGGTGACATCGGCGTGAAAGGATTGCACCATCTCGTTTATGAGGTTGTGGACAACTCAATAGATGAGGCCCTTGCGGGCCACTGTAAGAATATAGCTGTGACCATTCATCAGGACAACTCGATTAGTGTTCAGGATGACGGTCGTGGTATCCCTACTGGTATGCACCCAAAGGAGGGGCGCTCTGCGCTGGAGGTTGTAATGACCGTCCTGCACGCCGGTGGTAAATTTGATAAGGACTCTTACAAAGTATCTGGTGGTCTGCACGGTGTGGGTGTTTCCTGCGTGAATGCGCTTAGTAAACACATGCATACTACTGTTTTTCGTGAAGGAAAGATTTTTGAACAGGAGTATGAGAAGGGTATTCCGATGTATCCTGTTCGCGAAATAGGTGTATCAGACAAAAGAGGAACACTGCAGCATTTTCATCCGGATGACACTATTTTCAAGGAAACTGTGTACAACAGGGAAATTCTTGCCGGACGTCTTCGTGAGCTCTCCTACCTGAACAAAGGTATCAGCATTACGCTTACAGACGAACGTGAGCAGGATGAGCAGGGTCAGAATATCAGCGAGACGTTTTTTAGTGAGGGAGGTATCATTGAGTTTGTGCAGATGCTTGACAGGAATGGCAAGAGAGATCCGCTACTTGCGCAGCCCATCTATGTTGAGAGCCATGATGCCGACAGCAATGTGGCAGTGGATGTGGCGCTGAGCTATAATACTTCTTACAACGAGCATATCTTCTCTTACGTAAATAATATCAACACCATTGAAGGTGGTACGCACGTAGCCGGCTTCCGTCGTTCAATTACCCGGGTGTTTAAGGCTTACGGTGACAGGAATAAACTATTTGAAAGGGCAAAGGTTGAGATTACCGGAGACGACTTCCGTGAGGGATTGAGTGCTATAATTTCCGTGAAGGTTCCTGAGCCTCAGTTTGAAGGTCAAACAAAGACCAAGCTTGGTAATAATGAAGTGATGGGTGTGGTGGATGTTTGTGTAAGCCGTGTGTTAGAGGCTTACCTTGAAGAGCATCCTAAGGAAGCTAAGCTTATTATTGATAAAGTTATCATTGCTGCTCAGGCAAGAGCTGCGGCACGGAAGGCCCGGGAGCTGGTGCAACGTAAGAGCGTGTTGAGTGGTGGTGGCATGCCTGGAAAGCTCGCAGACTGTTCGGAGCGTGATCCTGAGCGTTGTGAACTGTACCTGGTGGAGGGTGACTCGGCCGGTGGTACTGCGAAGCAGGGTCGTGACAGGGCTTTTCAGGCTATTCTGCCGTTGAGGGGTAAAATCCTGAATGTGGAGAAAGCACAGGAGCACAAGATTTATGAAAACGAGGAAATCAAGAACATGTTCACTGCTTTGGGTGTATCGGTGGGAACGCCGGATGATCCTAAGGCGCTGAACCTGGTGAAGCTGCGCTATCATAAGATCATTATCATGACGGATGCCGACGTGGATGGTTCGCACATTGCAACGCTGATCCTTACTTTCTTCTTCCGTTATATGAAAGAGCTGGTAGAGCAGGGATATGTGTATCTGGCTCAGCCACCGCTGTACCTTGTGAAAAAAGGAAAAGAGCAGGCATATGCATGGAATGAGGAGGATCGCAAGGAATGGGTATTGAAACTTGGTAATGGTAAAGAAGACAGTGTGAATATCCAGCGCTATAAGGGTCTCGGTGAGATGAATGCTGAGCAGTTGTGGGATACCACAATGAATCCTGACACCAGAACACTTAAGCGAGTCACTATAGACAGTGCTGCGGAGGCTGACCGCGTCTTCTCCATGCTGATGGGTGATGAAGTTGCTCCCCGCAGGGAATTTATCGAAAGTCATGCGAAGTACGCAAGAATTGATGTATAGTTTTAAAGGTTAAGTAATGAAGACCGGGCGTTTCCACGTCCGGTTTTTTTGTGTTTGTAAAGCGGACAAAGGGTACGCCCGGAAACAGGTAGAATAAAAAAGCCGGCAACTAGTGCCGGCATTTTGTTTTGTGCATTATTAAGTTTCGTTATCAGGCATCGGCCTTCAACATCTTCTGGTATTTAGCGCGTTCGTTCTCATCGAGAAGAATCTTTCTCAGGCGAATGCTTTGAGGAGTAACCTCGATGCACTCGTCCTGCTGGATGTACTCCATGCATTCTTCAAGGGTCATCTGAATCTTTGGAGCTATGCTGGTAGCAGCATCAGAGCCAGAGGCGCGCATGTTGGTAAGTTTTTTACCTTCTACCACGTTCACGTTAAGGTCGCCTGGTTTGATGTTTTCTGCGACAATCATACCTGCATAAACTTCTTCTCCCGGATCGATAAAGAAACGTCCGCGATCCTGTAGCTTATCGATGGAGTAGCCTGTAGCGGTACCCGCTTGTTTGGCCACGAGGACACCGTTGTTACGGCCGGGGATCGCACCTTTCCAGGGTTTGTATTCAAGGAAGCGGTGGGCCATAACAGCTTCACCTGCAGTGGCGGTGAGCATTTGTGAGCGGAGGCCAATCATACCACGGGAAGGTATTTCGAACTCGAGGTGTTGCATTTCACCTTTGGTTTCCATGATCAGCATTTCACCTTTGCGCTGTGTAACCAGGTCGATTACTTTGCCGCTGAACTCCTGAGGTACATCGACTACCAGGCTTTCGTAGGGCTCGCATTTTTTGCCATCTATTTCCTTGACGATTACCTGTGGTTGTCCGACAGTCAGTTCGTATCCTTCTCGACGCATGGTTTCTACCAATACGCTGAGGTGGAGGATACCGCGGCCGTAAACGAGGAACTTATCTGCGTCATCAGTGTCCTTTACACGGAGGGCCAGGTTTTTCTCAAGTTCTTTATAGAGCCTGTCGCGGATGTTGCGGCTGGTGACGAACTTTCCTTCACGACCAAAGAACGGCGAGTTGTTGATCGAGAACTGCATGTTCATTGTAGGCTCGTCAATGGAGATTACTTCGAGTGCTTCAGGGTTTTCGAAGTCAGCGATTGTTTCGCCTATCTGGAAGCCATCGATTCCGACTACTGCGCAAAGATCGCCGGCTTGTACTTCTGATACTCTCTTTTTGCCCATGCCTTCAAAGATGTAAAGTTCTTTGATGCGGCTGCGCTCGAAGGTGCCGTCAGCCTTACAAAGCATGACGGGTTGATTTTCCTTCAGTGTTCCACGTGTGACTTTACCGATGGCGATACGGCCGAGGAAGGTGGAGTAGTCGAGGGAAGTGATCTGCATTTGCAGGTTTCCTTCGCCGATTTTGGGTTCGGGAACTTTATCAATAATTACGTCGAGCAGGGGAGTAATATCCTCTGTCGGGGTGTTGGTGGTGTTGAACCATCCCTGTTTGGAAGAACCATAGAGGGTGGGGAAGTTGAGTTGTTCCTCGGTAGCGTCGAGCTGGAAGAACAGTTCAAATACTGCATCGTGTACTTCATCAGGGCGGCAGTTAGGCTTGTCGACCTTGTTGATAACAACGATGGGGTGGAGTCCGAGAGCAAGGGCTTTCTGGAGAACGAAACGGGTTTGTGGCATTGGGCCTTCAAACGCATCTACCAGGAGGAGTACTCCATCGGCCATTTTAAGGACGCGTTCCACCTCACCGCCGAAGTCGGCGTGGCCAGGAGTGTCGATGACATTGATCTTAATATCCTTGTAGGTAACAGAGGCGTTCTTAGAGAAGATGGTGATTCCGCGTTCACGTTCCAGGTCGTTGCTGTCCATGATCAGTTCGCCTGTGTCCTGGTTGTCGCGGAAGGTTTTTGTAGCGTGAAGGATTTTATCGACCAATGTAGTTTTTCCGTGGTCAACGTGTGCAATGATTGCAATATTTCTTATCTGCATAAAGTAATGAAACTCACTAAAAAAGCCCTTCCTTCGGGGAAGGGCCTGTAAATTGGAGCGCAAAGGTACGCAATATAATCTGGTAGTGATGCGATGTATCTGTTAATTTCAGGAATTGATCTGAAATGGCTGTAGAGTGGTATGGGCGCCTTGCAGGTTCTGGATTAGAGCCGGCTTGTAAGCGAATTAACTCCGGATTAAGTGCTCTGTAGGTGCTCTGGCCCTCCCTGTAGGCGCTCTGAAGGTGCTCTGAAAGTGCTCTGTAGGTGTTCTGTAGCTCGACCGGGAGCTAGTTCATTTTGAACGGCGCGACCATCTGAAATTCAGGGATAGAAACGGTGAGCAGGCGTTTGTTGTATAAGTTTTCCATTTGGTAAGTACCGTACATTTTGCCAATCTCGCTTTTTAGGGTACAAGCGGAGACATACTGATAACTTCCTCCTGGTTCGATAATAGGTTTTTGTCCGACTACTCCTTCACCTTCTACCTGCCGATAGGAACCGTTGCTGTCGAGGATATGCCAGTGTCGCGTGAGAAGTTTCACTGGTACGTGGCTGAGGTTTTCAATTGTGATGCGGTAGGCAAAAAGGAAATCTGAGTTCAGCGGATTTGACTGGCCTGGCTGATAAAACGTTTCTACGGTGATGCTTACGCCTTCTGTTACCTGTTGTACCATCTTTCCTCGTTTATGTAAATATACAAAAATATAGACGGGAAAAAGTCTAGCGCCGGTCAATTATTTCTGTAATTATTTCATTGACAAGGAATGATTCATAACCTTTCTGTAGCAGGTAGCGTTGGAGCTTTGCCTTTCGGATGAAAATATTGCGTTCGGATTTGAGCTCTTTCATTTTCTTTTCCGCATGCTTTCTCATGGTAGACTGATACTCCTCCTGGTCGATCTCAGTCAAACCTTTCTTGATACAGTAGTCAGAAACCCGGTGTAGTTTTAGGTGTTGAATGATTTTCACTTTGCCCCAGCCTTTCAACCGGAACTTGCCGCGGGCGAGGGCCCGGGCAAAGCGCTCTTCGTTTAGATAGTCATTGGCGATAAGATCGGCTATGGTTTCTTCCACCTGGCTGGTAGAGCATCCGAGTTCATAAAGCTTGTTGCGCACTTCTTTGTGACTGCGTTCCTGGTAAGCACAGAAATGACGTATTGCTGTTGCTGTATCCATACTGAAAGCGGTTTCGAAGGACTTGTCTAGTATTGAACCTCTTGATTTTAAATTAGTTATAACGCTATCTGCCCATATAGACCATTAAGATCTGCACATCACTTGGGTTTACTCCGCTGATTCTGCTCGCCTGACCCAGCGTACGTGGTTTTATCTTATCTAGCTTCTGCCGGGCTTCGGTGCTCAGAGCATTGAGCTTTTGATAATTGAAGGAATCAGGGATGATCAGATCCTCCAGGGTTGCCATCTTTTTGACCAGTTCCTTTTCTTTTTCGATATAGACGTCGTACTTGATCTGGATTTCTGCTTGTTCCAGTACAAGTTTATCGAATCCTTCAAAAGAGTGCCTGAGTTGGGGTGCTGTTTCCATCAAATGATTGATGGAGACACCGGGACGCAGGAGGATCTTCAAGGCTCTGGACCGCTCTATGATAGGAGAGGAATCCAGGGCATTAAGGATTGGGTTGATTGTTTCCGGTTCTATGGTAAAATCAGCGAGTTGATCTTTTATTGTTTGTACTTGTTGTTTTTTCTCCTGTACCCTTAATAGGCGCTCCTCTGATGCCAAACCTATTGAGTGGCCGAGTTCTGTGAGCCTCAGGTCTGCATTATCCTGACGTAGGAGTGTTCGGAACTCTGCCCTGGAAGTGAACATACGGTATGGCTCGTCGGTGCCTTTGTTGATAAGGTCATCTATAAGCACACCGATATAGGCATCGCTTCGTTTAAGGATGAATGGATCCTGCTCATGCGCATTACGGTGGGCATTGATACCCGCCATTAACCCCTGACAGGCCGCTTCTTCATATCCAGTGGTTCCATTGATCTGTCCGGCGAAGAAAAGATTCCTGATCAGCTTTGTTTCCAGTGTAAAAGAAAGCTGAGTAGGTGGGAAATAGTCGTATTCTATGGCATAGCCCGGACGAAAGAACTTACAATTCTCAAAACCGGGAACCTTTGTAAGTGCTTTATACTGTACATCTTCAGGAAGAGAGGTGCTGAAGCCATTGACATAGATCTCGACAGTGTTCCAACCTTCGGGTTCAACAAAGAGTTGGTGGCGGTCTCTTTCTGCAAACCGGCTGATCTTATCTTCGATGCTGGGGCAATATCTGGGACCACTGCCTTTGATCCGGCCCTGGTACATGGGGGATTTCTCAAAACCTGTGCGAAGTACGTCATGAACTGCGTCGCTGGTGTAGGTGATCCAGCAGCATCTTTGCTGCTGAGATGTTATTTTTTCTATAGGGAGATAGGAAAAGCCAACAATTTCACTGTCTCCTTCCTGAATCTCCATTTTGGAATAGTCGAGGCTGCGGCCATCAATACGTGGAGGTGTCCCGGTTTTAAGGCGAGCTGATTCGAAGCCGAGTTCAACCAGCTGTTCTGTTATACCCGAGGCACCTTTTTCGCCCATACGGCCTCCGCCAAACTGCTTTTCACCTACGTGAATCACTCCGTTCAGGAAAGTTCCATTCGTTAGCACGACAGTCTTTGCATGAATCTCCTGTCCCATACCTGTTACTACACCGGTGATTGTTCCACGTGAAACAATCAAACCTTTAACCATATCCTGCCAAAAATCAAGGTTAGGTGTACTTTCCAGCATCTCCCTCCACTTCGTGGCAAACAACATTCTGTCGTTCTGAGTCCTTGGACTCCACATGCCGGGCCCCTTGGATTGGTTGAGCATCCGAAACTGGATCATACTCTGGTCTGAAACAACTCCGCTATATCCACCCAAGGCATCAATTTCACGAACGATCTGACCTTTGGCAATACCGCCCATTGCTGGGTTACAGCTCATCTGTGCGATGGTCTGCATATTCATGGTAATGAGCAGCACACTGGAACCCATATTTGCGGCGGCAGCAGCAGCCTCACATCCGGCATGTCCGGCACCAACTACAATTACGTCATACTCTTTAAACATCGAAGGTAATTAGTATGCAAAGGTACGTGGAAAGTTTGATTACGATTGTTCCACGTGAAACATGCTTGCTAAGAAGGGTCCGTGTCCACACTTCGCTGTAAGTGCTATTCACAGACTCATGTTCAATTCCAGTCCTTAATGTAAGGTGAAGCCTTGGTACTATTTACCTTGATTTCCATTGCAGAATACTGAGCAAGTACCATTGAACTGATACACCAGTGGACATAAAAAAACTGCCCCGAATCCGGGGCAGTCTTAAGAATTAACTACAATGCCTATTTAGTAATAGAGAATTGTCTGGCAAGTCTCTTACCATCAATGTCGATGTACATTAAGTAAACTCCATTCGGAAGAGAATTAACCGGAACCTGCATTGCTTCGTTCTTCACATTCTTAAAGCTATAAGTACCAATTCTCTTTCCAGTCATTTCAAGCAAAGTAACTGAAACATTAGCAGCTGGCCTTTCCAGAGATACTGCTACGTTTACCATATCAGTTGCCGGATTAGGATAGATGCTCAGATCGAAAGCTGCTTTTCCTGTGTTACCCACAGACATCGGGAACATAGAAGTCTTCAAACTTAACGCCGGAATGAAACCATTTTTCTGCTGAGAGAACTTTGCTCCTGAATCACTAGCGAGAATGCCATGTGCAGTAATATCGCCACCATCAAAGATAAAGTGCTGTGGTGTCAGATTTGGTGATCCACCAAGAGTAGCTAAGTCAAAGTTGATTGCAACTGAAGGGAACTCATTAAACGCATCAGTTGTAGAAAAGTGACGCAAGAAACTTCTTGGGAAATAGCTTGCTATACCGTCAAAACCAACGAAACAATCCATAGGTACATCCATTGCCACCCAGTACCAGGTATCTTCTTTCATTTCGAAAGGCTGTTGTGTATTCACATCTTCCCACATCAGCTCATAGAAAAGTCCGCCAGAATCTGCAACAGTAAAATCTTTTACTGCCTGACCAACGAGCTCCATCTCACCCAGTTGAACAAGAGAATCTGCGAACAGAGAATCTTTCCATACGAACATAAGGCCAGTAACTCTGGTGTTCTCAAGAGTTGGGAAATCAGCTCCTTTGGAAATACTGAACTTCGAACTAACAGCAGCGTGACCACCTACAGCGTTATAGTAAAGGTTACCATAAATACTGCTACCAACATCGCTCGATGCATAACGCGTGTAAATAGTCGCGATTGGTTGATCCCTCTCAAAATCATAACGGCTCTTCGAGAAGATATCATTTGTAACGTTGATCGAATAAGTTGCAGAGTTGTCACCTAAAAACTGATCTGGTGCAGTTGCGGAAAGTGTATAGTTCACGTCGTAACGTCCAGTTCCTGAAGGATGCAGATCGTAAGGATTGTTCATGCCGATTGCATATACCGAATCTTGTGGCAGGAATGAAGGTATCGTTACTGAGTCTGTACGAACTGTTGTAGCAGTGGTTTGCCCTTGCGGAGTGAAAGTCACTTCTGATTTCAGCTTCACAGCTACCTGTGGTGCTGTACCAAAATTGGCAATGAAAGCTCCATCATATCCCTTGTACGGCAAAGGATTGCCATTAGAGTTTACCAATTGATACCCCGGAACAGCAAACGCATGCCACAAGCTGACTCCGGCATGTAAAATACCTAAATCGCTGGTATGCCCAAAACCCCAGGTCTTGAAAGAAACCTTCACTGTTTCGTTGTTAATTTTGATTCTTTCCCAGATTTTATGACCATCTTCCTTGGAAATCATGATTACCGGGATTGTTACGCTTGCACCCTGTGCTCCTGCACCCATTCCAACAGGACCACCTGGCGTGTGGTTTACTATGATAATAGCATCAGCTCCAGCGTTCTGGGCGGCAAAAGCTTTTGCACCAAATTCGCAATCACCTCTCCAGATGAGTGCAATTTTGCCCGTCATTGAATTAGTAGGTTGAACACACCCCAAAGAATCTGGGTCTGCCATTACCAGTTCCTTATTAAAAATAGGACTAGTGATAGCTGCACCCCACTCTCCAGCAGCTCCGGTTCCATCATTGGAAATAGTGTAAATCATTGGCCCAGCAATGGCTGCCGGTTCCGAAACTACCAGTTGCACACCTACATAATCTTTGTAGAAGTTGTCCGGACCACCGCCATTGTTAGGGAAGGAAGGTGGCTGGATTTGTGCTGTTGCAGAAAATGAAAGAGCAGCAAGCGCAAGAGGTAAAAAACGCTTTGTGTTAATTTTCTTCATAATATGAAAATTGTTGTTGAGTTTAGCAAAGTACAAACATTTTGTTAAAGATAAAAAAATCCCTTTAAAAGCGGTACTGATATATGATAACAATTTTATAAACCAAATTGCGCACTTAGCTCAAGCATTCTATTTATGGGTTTCAGCGCCTGCTTGCGAACCTCTTCCTCCATGGTTATTTCCGGAGTCTCGTACTTCATGCATAAGTATAGCTTCTCCAGAGTGTTCAACTTCATATGAGGACAATCATTGCAGGCACAGGCATTATCGGGAGGTGCAGGAATAAACGTCTTCGTCGGAGCTTTTTGCTTCATCTGATGAAGTATACCAGCCTCAGTGGCAACTATGAAAGTTTGTGCTTCATGTTCATAGGAATATTTCAGAAGCTGAGTAGTAGAACCAATGAAATCAGCAACTCTCAATACTGCTTCTTCACACTCAGGATGCGCAATCACTTTTGCATCCGGATGTCTTTCTTTCAACCGGACAATCTTCTCAAGAGAAAATATTTCATGCACCATACATGCTCCATTCCAAAGCAGCATATCTCTTCCCGAAACTTTATTTATATAAGCCCCCAGGTTCTTGTCTGGAGCAAAAATAATCTTCTGATCCGCTGGTAAACTTTCAACAATCTGCCGAGCATTAGAAGAGGTACAGATAATATCACTCAATGCTTTTATACCTGCAGAACAATTAATGTAGGAGATAACGATATGCTCAGGGTGTTTCTCTTTGAAAGCTTTAAAAATCGGAGGTGGACAACTATCACTAAGTGAACAGCCGGCATTCAGATCAGGAAGTAGCACCTTCTTCCCGGGGTTCAGAATCTTTGCTGTCTCTGCCATAAAATGGACTCCAGCAAATACAATTATATCCGCCTCTGTCCTTGCAGCTTGCTGTGCCAATCCGAGACTGTCGCCTATGAAATCGGCAACATCCTGGATATCCGGCTCCTGGTAATAGTGAGCCAGGACGATCGCATTCTTTTCCTTTTTCAATTTGTTGATTTCTTCAAACAGATCCAGCGTGGGATCAATTTCAACATCCAGAAATCCTTTTTTCTCAACTTCTTGCAATGCTGTCCCGATTTGCACATCCATAAATAATAGAAATAGAAAAGCTTTTTAAAAAAGACTATTACCAATTAGGTCTGTGGATTTGGGGAAACAAAAATCAAATCCACCTTGCAAAATTAGCAGAAATAAACTCGTACCACATTTTCACGCGGCAATCCACAAACGAAACCTTCATCTGCTATGGGTATCCACATAAATTGTGAGTAAGTGGATAAAACTCAGATGGATAAGTTTACTATCGTGGAAATCGGAGAATGGTGTTGGCAATAGAGCTAAAATGACTCAAAAGAAATTTTGGTAGATCGGGAAATCAGAAACTGTTGAACAAAAGCAGAGTTATAAAATACTCATCCACAGTAATCCACAGGTTCGATGGGAAAACTATTTATTATATTTTAAGTGTTGTAATAAGCTTTAAAAAACCTGGTGTTTCGAAGCAGAAAGGGCTTTATTATCTCGTTTTTTCTTATAAATTTGCCAACCTTTAAAATACTTAACACACAACCAATTATGGCTGTAATTCAGAAAATCAGGGAAAAGTACGCCAAGCTCGCAGGTTTTGTTATTGCGCTGGCATTAGTGGGCTTCCTTTTAATGGACGCCGGGGATAACTTGAGAAGATTTTTTACTGGCGGTGAATACATAGCCAAAGTAGATGGAGAGAAAATTGAGCCCAAGGAGTATGCCGAACGAATTAACGAGTATGAGTCTCTCTACGAGTTAATGGGTAATACGATAGATGATAATACACGTGCTCAAATTCATGATCAGGTCCTTAGGGAAATGATTTTCGAAAAGACTACCCAGGAAGAAATGGAGGAATTGGGAATAACAATTACTCCGGAAGAAGAGAAGGAAATGATCAAGGGCTCCAACCCTGATCCTATGGTGATGCAATTCCCTCATTTCAGAAATCCCGAAACCGGACAGTTCGATCCTCAGTTCTTAATGGCTTTTGAAAATAATCAGTTGCCAGCTAGTCCAGAAGCAGAAAAAGCAATGATCCAGTGGGCTCATTTCAAAAACTATATCAAACGTCAAAGGCTGATGCAGAAATACACAGCGCTATTTACCAATGCTGTGCACACACCAAAATTTTTGATAGATCGTCAGCTTAAGGATCAGAATTATGTAGCAAGTATTCGTTTCGTGAAAATTCCTTTCACTACTATTAATGATGCAGAGGTGAAAGTTTCAGACGATGAATTGAAAGCATATGTTCAAAAGCACAAGGCTCAATACATCATCGAAGATCCTACCCGGAGTATTGAATATGTATCTTTTGATGTTGTTCCATCGAAAGATGACACTGCAAGGGCATTTACAACGCTTGAACAAATTAAGGACGAGTTCGCAACTACTACAGACGCTGAAAGCTTTGTAAACAGGAACTCAGACGAAGCATATGTGGGATCCTTTGTAAATAGGAAGAGCTTTATGTCTGCCTATGCTGATTCAATATTTAGTGTTTCAGAAGGTGGTGTATTCGGACCTTATTATGAGAATGGTTCTTTCAAACTAACCAAGGTTGTCTCAAAGACGAGTCTTCCTGATTCCGTGAAGCTTCGTCATATTCTTGTGAAGTTTGAAGATCGTGGCATGCCAACAATCGCTGACACTGTTGCGAAAAACAGAATTGACAGTGTGGTCAATGCAATTAACGCCGGTGCTGACTTCAACCAGATGGTGCAAACCTATTCAGATGATCAGGGTAGCAAAACAACCGGAGGTGAATATACATTTACACTACAACAGCGCCCACAGTTATCAGTAGAATTTGCTGACTTTGCCTTCGAAGGATCGAAAGGACAGAAGAAAGTAGTAAAAGTAGACAATGAAGCTTATGCAGGTTACCACTATATCGAGATCCTGGATCAGACTGGTATAGCGCCGGCGGTAAGACTGGCTACTATAACAAAGAATCTTTTTGCGGGAGACGAAACAGAGAATGCAGCTTTTGCTAGTGCAAACCAGTTTGCAGGAATGAACACTGATGCAAATAGCTTCGATGAAGCAGTGAAAAAACAAGGTCTCAACAAACTACAGGCACAAAATGTAAGAGTCAATGATTTTGTGGTTCCTGGTCTGGGTTCTTCGAGGGAAGTAATTCGCTGGATGTACCAGGCTGAAAAAGGAGATGTATCTCCTGTTTTCAGCCTCGATGGTAGATACGTTGTTGCAAAACTTACCAATATCCAGGAGGAAGGTATCATGAAGATCGATGAAACTAACAGAGCAGGTATTGAGGCTTTGGTTAGAGCAGACAAAAAAGCTGACATGATAGCAGAGAAATATAAATCTGCAGCGACTGTAGAAGCAGTTGCGCAGGCTGCGAATCAGCCCGTGCAAACAGCGGATTCATTTAATGCTGCAAGCAACTATGTGATGAATCTTGGAATGGAGCCAAAGGTTACCGGCTACAGCTTCTTCGAAGGGTTTAAACCAAATACCAAATCTCCTGCAATCCAGGGTGCTGATGGTGTCTTCTTCATCACTTTATTGCGTCGCCAGCAAAACCCGGTTCAGACAGCAGATGCTTCACAGACGGAACAGATGATAAGGATGCAAGCTCAGCAAATGCAGAACAGCATAGGTGGAATGCTCCAGGACGTTATGCGTCGCAAAGCTGATGTGAAGTACCACCCAGAGTATCTTTATTAGGAACAGTTATTCCCATATTATATAAAACAGCCCCTGCCATAGGGGCTGTTTATATTAAGCTACCTTTCGCTTCCGTAACTTTGCATTAATCACTGAAAAATGGAGACTATTGTAAACAAAGTTGCGGGAAGTGGAATAGTGACGATCGACCTGACGGAATACCTTCCGGCAGACAATACAATTTCTGTTTTTGACCTCAAGCCTTTCCTTTTCAGAGAAATGATCCTTCGCGAGAAGGATTATCGCCAGGCACTGCAAACTCACGACTGGGAAGAATACCGGAACAAAAACGTAACGATCACCTGTACCACAGATGCTATCATCCCTATGTGGGCTTATATGTTAGCCGCCACGAATCTTGAACCTGTAGCCAAAAAGGTTTTTTATGGGACTGAAAAACAGCTTAGGGAACATCTGATTCTGGAGAATCTTAAAACCATAGACCCGCAGGAATACACAGATAAACGGGTCGTTATAAAAGGCTGTGGAGATACAAGTATCCCGGAGCTAGCCTATGTGGCTATTACAGCAAGGCTTAGGCCATCGGTCAAGTCTTTAATGTACGGAGAACCTTGTTCTACGGTGCCCATCTATAAAAAGAAAGCTTAGTCGGCCTCAGACTTTCGCAAAAGAATATTGCCGGCAATTTTGTCTGAAAGAAAGAAAGGTTCTCTTCCTTCAGGTTGTATCAGCGTGCTGTTATCATAGGATAAACGCTCGAGCACATTGAGTCTGGTTCCTATTTGCAGCCCCAGTCTTTCCAGCTGCTGAAGAAAATCTCTGGAGTCATCTCCCACCGCAACAATTTCAAATCCCTCGCCTATTTCCAGTTCGCTTAGCGCCTTTGCTGAGGCGGCGGGCATTTTGCCCGCAGCATTAGGTATCGGATCTCCATGAGGATCGTATTGTGGATAACCCAGATGCGCATCAAGGCGATCTATTAATTTCTGAGAATGTATGTGCTCCAGTTGTTCGGCAACCTCATGAACTTCATCCCAGGTAAATTGCAGTTTGTCGTGCAAAAACGTCTCCCAAAGCCGGTGTTTCCTTACAATCTGCAGTGCCAGAGACATACCCAGCTCCGACAGGCGCATCTTCTTATACTTCTCGTAGTGGATAAGCCGCTTTTCCGACAGCTTGCGCAGCATGTCAGTAACGGTTGCAGGTTTTGTAGACATCCGCTCAGCAATTTCATTCACCGAAACCTCACCGGGAGTGTTTTGGTTCTCGATAGTATAAATTGCTTTGAGATAATTTTCTTCGGTAAGCGTTAAAAGCATCTGCTGCAAATTTAGAAATTTGCCTCAAGCTTCCTTGTAGCAAGAAAAAGCTAAAACATTAGCAAACACGTGTCAGGTGCGGGAAATACCCCCAAAAATTCTTAGTTTCGTCATACTCCCTAAAAGCTACTAAGGTTCATGAAGCAAAATTGTATCAGCAGTGTATACAGTGGCTTATTAATACTACTCTGCCTCTTGATGGTTGCCCCAGCCACCGCCCAGGTGGTGTATGATCCCAAGCCGGCAAAAAAGCAGGCGCCACCTCTTAGGAATCTCAAAGTAATAAGCGAGGAACCTGACGGTAAAGGAAATATTGTCCGGATTATCCAATACGACCAGGGCGTAATGCGTGTCACGGAAACGATCATCATGCCGAAGGCAGCTCCCGTGGGGACAGCTACCCGGCTCAAACTGAACCCGGACACCATTATCAAGGATTCAGTGATGGTGCTCGTGGACAAATCCAAATACCTGGTTCAGGTCTTCTACCGAAAAAAAATGATCCGGGCCTACAAAGCCACTTTTGGTCCTCGTCCGCAACAAAATAAATGTATGGAAGGAGACCGTTGTACCCCCGAAGGGTGGTTTAAGATAACGAGACTAAATCCGAATTCCAGGTATAACAAGTTCATGCAGCTTAGCTATCCCACAGATGAGACGCGGGAGCGTTTCAACAAGCTCAAAGCGGATGGAATTATCCCGTCTACGGCAAGAATCGGAGGCGACATCGGAATTCATGGCATCTGGCCCGGAGGCGACGATATGATCGAGCTTGGTGTCGGATGGACAGACGGCTGTGTAGCCCTGAAGAACCAGGATGTTGAAGACCTCTACTCTATTG
>JAFAAT010000041.1 GCA_023426425.1 Bacteroidota bacterium
ACTACTGGGAGCGTTACTATCCAAATCTTGATGAGAATCCACACGTAGAAGCATACAGAAAAGGTGGTAAGCCTGATAGCTCACTGAAAGTATCATCTTCACGTTCTCTGGATCAAATGCTTGAAGAAGCACAGATTACTCCGGCAAACCTGAAGAAGCTGAGTGAAAACTTCCAGCGCTTCGGTTCGGTGGTAGAGCAGGTGAAAGACATTACAGAAGTGACATCTGCTACTAATCAGTATTCTCAGAGTGCACGCGAAGCTGCAAGCGCTTTAGGTGAGATGAGAAGTACTTTCCAGGGTGCCACTCAGAGCATGAGCGCATTCAACAATGCAGCTGAAGATACAGCTAAGTTCCATTCTCAGGTTCAGGTACTCTCCAGAAACCTGGGTACATTGAACCAGATCTATGAAGTAGAGCTTCAGGATGCTAACAATCACCTGAAGGCGATGAACAAGTTCTACAGCAATCTGGTTGGTGCATCTGATGCAATGGCTTCGAGCGCTGCTGATGCACAGGCTGCAAAAGAACAAATTGCTCTGTTGTCTAAGAACCTGACAACATTGAACCAGATCTATGGTAATATGCTTTCTGCGATGCAGGGAAGATAATTGATATTTCTGTTGAGATATAGGACGAAGAAAGAAACTAAGTTATAACCAAAGTAAATTAATAACAGGATGTCTCTACCTAAAGAGCCGCGGCAGTTGATGATCAACCTGATGTATCTGGTGTTGACAGCAATGCTTGCCTTAAATGTATCATCCGAAATCTTGCATGCATTTAAAACTATTAACCAGAGTATCAGTGCGTCTAATGCCTCGATTGAAGATAAGAACACTAAACTGTACCAGAGTTTTGAAGAGCAGGAGAATCAGACCGGTCAGCGTGAGCGTGTAAAGCCTTATAATGACAAAGCAAAACAAGTCAGAGCTGCTGCTCAGGAAATGTATGTCTATCTTGAAAACTGGAAGAATCGCATTATCGCACAAGCCGGTGGCTATGACGATCCTGAGAAGACACAGATAAAAAGAGAGGATGATATTGATGCTACTACCTTACTGCTTGTAGAAAAGAAAGGTGGTGACAGCGTAAAACAGAAGATCATTGAGACTCGTGATCTTATGCTGAGCATGGTAAACCCTTCAGTCAGGGATGCCTTTGCAAAGCAGCTTCCTTTGGGAATTATTGAGCCAGAGAAATCAGATAACAATCCGAATGCGGACTGGAAAGTTGGTTATTTCCAAAGTATGCCTGTAATGGCAGCAGTGACCTTGTTTTCTAAGTTCCAGAACGACGTTAGAAACAGTGAGGCCCAGATTATCAATCAGCTTGCAAACGAAGCTGGCGATATTCAGGTCAAGTTTGACGAAATCGCAGCGATTGCGGTACCCAAGAACAGCTACGCACTTGCAGGCCAGAAAGTTGAAGCCCAGATCATGCTTGCTGCCTATAACAAGGCTGTTAACCCAACTGTAACAGCTAGTAGCGGACGTGTTACTAGTGTTCAGAATGGTGTTGCCAGCTGGGAAACAGTGGCTTCAGGTGTAGGTCTTCAGACTGTTAGAGGTCAGGTATCTCTCAATATGGGCGGAAGAGTTGAAACCAGGGACTATACCTTCCAGTACATGGTTGGTTCTACCGGTGCATCTATCCAGCTTGACAAGATGAATGTGTTCTATATTGGTGTAGAGAACCCGATTACAGTGTCTGCTGCCGGTTATTCTATTGAAGACATTTCCGTAAGTATTCCTGGGGCAGAGCTTAAGCCAACCGGTAAAGGAACCTACAATGTTTCAGTTACCAAGCCGGGTAAAGTTGAGGCTGCAATTATAGCTAAGACTCCCACGGGGCCTAAACAAGTGGGTGGAATGGAAGTTCGTGTAAAGACTATTCCTGATCCAGTAGCCAAAGTGGCTGGTAAGACAGGCGGATTCCTCAGTTCTGCAGTTTTCAGAGCCCAGAGCGGTATCCCTGCTGTACTTGAAAACTTTGATTTCGAAGCCCGATTTATCGTCACAAGCTTTGAGTTCAGCTACCTGCCTAAGCGCGGTGAATATCAAGGACCTTTTACAGTGAATAGTGCATTGTTTAATGCAAATCCAACTGTTTCAAAATACCAGACTACTCAGGCTAAAATAGGTGATAAAGTATTTATTGAAAATATTAAAGCACGCGGTCCCGACGGCAGAACGCGTACACTAAACAATATAGTACTCACACTTAATTAATTAACACAAGCAAATCATCGAAGGATTTATGAATATCCTAAAATCATACAGACTGGCAGCTACGATCACATTTGTTTTTATGGGTGGGCTTGCATCCGCTCAGGGGAATCCTAATATGACCGATCAGGTTCAGGCTCAAGCTCAAGGCACAGGCCCTGAAACCGTAAAAGCTGGCTGGCAGCCATCTCTGGTTCGTGATGGAGTTTATGATCAGGCACCGCACGTAACAATACCATTGGATTGGCAACCCATTCGCGAAGCAGATATCCTTTGGAAGAAAAGAGTTTGGCGCGAAATCGATACCCGCCAGAAACAAAACATGGCATTTCGCTATCCAGGTGACCCCAATACTGGTGGTGGTATGTTCATAGAAATCCTCATTGATGCTCTCAAAAAAGGCAAGATCAAGGGATATTCTACAGCGGACGACAGGTTTACCACCGCACTCAGCAAGGATCAGATTCTTGAGATGCTCACTGGTAAACCAGATACCATTCCTGTGGAGAACCCTTTGACAGGTGAAGTAGAACTCAGAATCATCAAGAGAGACTTCAATCCGGATGCGGTAACCAAGTTCCGTATCAAGGAAGACTGGATTTTTGACCGCAATCTCGGAAGAATGGTGGTCAGAATCATTGGTATGGCACCACTTCTTGACAGGTTTAATGATGACGGTACCTTCCGTGCTTCGGCTCCTATGTTCTGGATTTACTATCCGGAATTCCGTGAGACTATGGCTCAGTATGAAGTATTCAATCCGGAAAACGATGTAGCAAGAATGACATGGGATGAATTCTTCGAAAACAGATTCTTCTCCAGCTACATCATGAAGGTTAGCAATCCTTTCGACATGACTTTCAACCAAATGGGTCTGGATGGAACAGACGCGCTTTACGAAGGCCGTCGTGTTGCCGAAGAGCTCTTCAACAAAGAGCACGACATGTGGGTTTACTAGTTAATCCCTCCCAATATTGGAAGCGCCACGATATTCTCGTGGCGTTTTTCATTGGTCTGAGTATCTTGCAGCCCATTTCCAGACAAGTATGACCAGCCAATCCAAACCCCGGCTCGAAGTTTGCCTTTCCCCTGCGCTCTTACACCTTTTCGATACAAAAGATGCAGTAGTAGTAATAATCGATGTGTTCCGCGCTACATCAACGATTGCTGCAGCTTTACATAACGGAGCTAAGGAAGTTATCCCGGTAGCCTCTGTACCGGAATGTATTGAACTTGGAAAGCAGATTCCCAATAGCCTCACAGCAGGTGAAAGAGACGGAAAAATCGCAGAAGGTCTCGACCACGGAAACTCACCAATGGAGTACCCGGCAAGCTTTGTCAGCGGGAAAACCCTTCTACTTACTACAACCAATGGCACCAGGCTTCTACATATGGTAAAGGAGCCCGGGTGTATTATAACTGGTTCGTTCCTAAATCTTTCAGCAGTTTGTGAATTTCTAACGGAGCAAAACAGAAATGTACTCCTTGCCTGTGCAAGCTGGAAAGACCGTTTCAACCTGGAAGACTCCCTGTTTGCCGGTGCAGTCGTAGACCATATAGGCCAGCATTTTACGATTAACTGCGATAGTGCCCGTGCCTCAAAACACCTGTATCGGGCCGCTCAAGCAAACCTGTTCGAATTTATTAAAGATAGCTCCCACTTTCACAGGCTCGCAGCCTACGGCCTGGAAAAGGAAATGGAGTATTGCATGACTCCAGATCTACACAATGTGGTCCCCTACCTTGAAGGTGACAGGCTCATCGTGCATAGCAGGGACTAGTCCTGCAGAAAGGGATTGTACTGCTTCTCCTGCCCAATTGTTGTGGTTGGCCCATGCCCGGGAAACACTGTCGTTTCCTCAGGAAGGCTAAAGAGCTCACGACGGATGCTGTTATTCAACACTTCAAAGCTTCCGCCCGGCAGATCAGTACGTCCAATGCTCCCGTTAAACAGCACGTCGCCACCGATTACCCATTTCCCCGCAGGATAGTAAAAACTAACACTGCCCGGGGAATGACCCGGCGTAAATCTTACTTCCAGCTCATCATCACCCAATACCAGAGGCTCCCCTTCCCGTATATAACTGTTCACCGTGGGCACAACCCCGAACTGAAAACCAAACATCATTGCCGAAGCCTGTGCATTGCGAAGGACCGGAAGATCAAGCTCGTGCAGGTGAAAAGGAATATTGTACTCATTTTTACACGCCTCCACTCCAAAAATATGATCAAGATGACTGTGCGTATTAATAATAGCCTGAGGTTTAAGCCCCTCCCGCCTGATGTACTCAAAGAAACTATTTGTCTCCTCAGTGTCATTCATTCCGGGATCCACAATCCAGCAAAGCCCTTTATCGTTAATAATGAGGAGTGTATTCTCCTGAAAAGCATTAAATGTGAAAGTTTCTATCCGCAACATCGCAACCGAAGTTTTTTCATTAATTTAGATTGCAAACATATTATATAATCGTTCACCCCCTGAGCCTACGAATACATATTTTTACTGCACGGTTTTTTAAGGATATAAGAAGCATGAATCTGACTCATAGGATCGGGGGTTTATTATTGCCAATAGCAGCGTTTTTTGTCATTGTACTCAATGCAATTCCGCTGAGCGCACAGACCTACACGGAATCTTTCGGACAAAACAGAATTCAAAGGCGCACATTCGACTGGCGCTATTTCGATACAGAACACTTCCGCGTTTATCACTACGACCTCGCCGGTCGACAGCTTGCCCGTTACGTTGCTGAACAGGCAGAAAAAGACATCCGCGTTATAGAGCAAAAGATGAGCGGTAAGTTCCCGAAGCGCTTCAGCATCATGTTGTATAACAGCTACGATGAGTACCTCCAGTCAAATGTTGGAAGAAAATACGACTCACAGCTCCAAGACATTCCGGCAGGAACAGTAGATCTTGTTGGCGACCGGCTTGTCATATACTTTACCGGCGTGCATACCGACGTGCGCAGACAACTTCGCGCTGGCATGAGCAGGGTTGTCATGGAAAGGATGCTATTTGGCGAAACCCTACGCGAAATGGTAAAGAATGCAGTCCTCCTAAACCTGCCTGCCTGGACTACCAATGGTTTCATCGCATACCTGGTTGATGGCTGGGACACTCAAAGCGAAACAGACTGGAAAAACCTCCTTCAGGCCAATCCTGACAAAGGTTTTTATGAGCTTGCGGAAAAAGAACCCGAACTCGCAGGAAAGGCTTTCTGGAAATTTGTTTCCGAGAATTACGGAGAGAGCACAGTGAAAAGCCTGCTCTATACTATGCAACTCAAGAGCAGCCTGGCTGAAGGGATAAAAATGACTTTAGGTTCAAAGATCAGGGATACATACGATTCTGTAATCAACTTTTATAACCAGGTCTATGTTAAAGATGCTCAGGTGCAGCAGCACCCCGACTCGAACCAAACCGCCATCCTGGAGATGCCTGTACCAAAGGACAACACCGAAATCCGAAACATCCGGCTTTCCCCAAGAGGATTTGATGTGGCCTATGTCGAGTGGAAAGAGGGTGAATTCAAGGTGATCATCCAATACACCCAGGGAGATCAGGAGAAAGCAACCATCGTTTCCGGAGGAGCCAAGGACTTCAACGAACAGCCCGACCCACAGTACCCATTGCTTGCCTGGTCCAACAGCGGCTATAAGCTTGCCATCCTTTATCGGAAGGGCCCGCAAACCCGCCTGCGCATCTACAATTCCATCAAGGCTAAACTGGAAGACTATATTGTACCGTCCAACCGGTTCGATCGTGTCCTCGGAATGTCTTTCATGGAAGACGATGACAACCTTGTATTCTCAGCCATCAGAAAATCTAAGACAGACCTCTACCAGTTCAGGGTAAGAGGGTCCAGACTCACAGCAATCACCAACGACTCCTGGGATGATGTGCAGCCCTGGTTTGTGAGCGGGGGTTCCAGAAGGGGAGTCCTGTTCCTGTCAAACCGTACTGCTCCTCACCTGAATGTTCCTATTCAGGTAAATGAGCTGCCTACCGGTCCAATGAACATCTTCTTCTATGATACCAAGACAAAACGGCCTGAATTGCTTCAGGTATCTAACATATCAGACGGTTCAATTTCACAACCCATTCAATACGGAAGCGATCATTTCGCTTTCCTATACGATAAGAATGGCATTGTCAATAAATACGTAGTGCTTTTTGGCCGCGATCAGAACAACCGTGATTCAGCATTTGCATTACCTGTAACAAATTACACACAGAGCATCATCAGCCATCAGTACAACGCCGCCAGCAACCAGGTAGCAGAAGTGGTTCAGGTGGCAGACAAATATAAAGTGTACTTCAAGCCACTCCAGTTGCCTGATACTTCACAACCACCAATACAGCTTCAGCCAACCAGTCTTTCTGTAGCCAATCCGCTCAACACACCTACCATTCTGACACCCAATACCCGGCTGAGTCCTCCAGAGCCAACACCGGTGCTCCAGTCTGGTAATATTTTCCAGACGGAATTCAGCGAGGACAGTAATGCTAATTCAGTGGTCAATGACGAGATAGCACCTCTGGAAGATCAACCGGAACCAGTGTATACAGAAAACGATGAGGACTCAATACTCGTTGATAGCACCTATGTGAAGATGCGGGCACAACCCTATCGGCTTTCATTCAAGCCAGATGCCTTCACCATCCGGATGGACAATAGCATCCTTTTCAACAAATACCAGTCGCTGGATCAGAATATCAATCAGCCGCTAAGTGGAATGATCACGGTTAGTCTCGACGACGTGATGGAGGATCACCGCTTCACCGGAGGCATCCGCTTACCAGCCGATCTTTCAGGGCTCACCTATTTTCTTCAATACGAGAATTTCAGACGCAGGATTGACTGGAGCATACTTTACTTCCGTTCCGATCGTAAGTCCCGAGTGTCAATTCCATTCACTGACCCGAACATTCCACCCCTGGATGCAATTACCATGAATGTCTCCAATATTCTCCAGGGTTCGGCTATCTATCCTTTCGACAGAAGGAGGAGTATTGGTGTTCATCTGGCACTGAGGCAGGATGTGCTACATTTCAAGGCCAGGGATACTTTCACTTTGGCTCACCCGCAGCTTCAGAGACAATCTACCTACTGGGCAATGAACAGAGCGGAATATGTGTACGACAATACCATTTCACCTACTCTTAATATCCGGTATGGTCTCAGGTACAAGTTCTTTGCAGAATATTTCTACAAGCTTTCAAGCCCCAATGGTGGCTTCTATAACTTCGGTCTGGACGTACGCAACTATCAGAAGATTTACCGTCACATCATCGCCGCAGGTAGGGTAGCATTCGCTCACTCTGCAGGAAACCAAAGGGTGAAGTATGTCCTTGGGGGTGTGGACAACTGGATTGCACCAAAGCAAAGCTCCTTGCCTCCTCCTCCGGGTGAAAACTTTGCCTTCCAGTCACTGGCTACAAATCTCAGGGGTTATGAGCAAAACTCCCGTTCAGGCAACACCTATGGCGTGATCAATACCGAACTGCGGGTGCCCATACTTTCTTCAATACTCAGGAGACCCATCCAGAGCGCCTTTCTCAAAAACCTTCAGCTTGTCGGATTTTTAGATGTAGGCTCTGCGTGGAATGGTTTCATGCCCAGTACTGAGAACACTGAAAGCTATCGCTTCTACAATAATGCAGTACATGTTGGTATCAATCCGCCCGACTTTGCTGCAGCTGTTGGCTACGGAACTGGTCTTCGCACTATGCTCTTTGGGTATTTTATGCGTCTTGATGCAGGATGGAACATCGAAGGTCGAAAGAAGCCAATCTGGCACTTCTCCATAGGTACAGACTTCTAAGAGATTTCCTTTCTACAGCAGCTTCCTGAGTTATCCCGGGAAGCTGCTGTCTTTTTGATATAAACTTCCAGAGGGAAGAGGCACGGTTATTTATATCTTTACCTTTGCAGACGCAAACAGGTATAAAGTACATCAAAATCCATGTGTACAGCTTTTACCTATTTTTGCCATCGGAAATCCGGTGACTAACCCCGGATCCGGCACGCGAACTATAACTATTCGGATGAAATTTTCTAAAGAAGCAAGGATCGGACTTTTAGTAGCATCAGCAATTCTTGTGTTTTTCGCAGGGTTCTACTTCCTAAAAGGCGCCAATATATTCTCCGGTGAAAACGAATACTATACCTACTATGAAAACGTTCAGGGCCTTCATCCCTCATCTGCCGTACAGATCAAAGGGCTCACCGTCGGCCGGGTCTCTGCAATTGATCTGAACGGTAAAGGGAAAGTAAAGGTCACGCTGGCAATAGATAAGGATACAAAAATTCCCGAGGGCACCATCGCTAAGCTCACCGCTACAGACCTCCTGGGAACCAAAGCCATTGCACTTGATCTCGGATCAGGCACTCAACTCATAGAAGACGAGTCCACACTTCCCTCAGATATTGAAGGAGGCATAATAGATGCGCTCTCAGAGGAAATTACTCCGCTCCTGGTGGATATGCGCCACGCAGTGGGCACACTTGATACCGTCCTCACTAGTATCAATACAGTCCTGGACAGGAAGGCGCAGGCTGACCTCCGCCAAAGTATCGGCAATCTGAATACGACTATGGGCCACCTCGCTCAACTATCCCAGCGCCTGAATGCTGAAAGTGGCCAGTTGGCTTCCGTAATGAGAAACGCCAACAGCATCACTACCAACCTGGCGAATAATAATGACCGGATCAATCGCATCCTCGATAACACCGCTACCGCCTCTGACAAGCTGGCCCAGGTGCCAATCGAAGAGATCATGAGGGATTTGCAACTTACAGCCAATCAGCTGAATGGCATTGCTGCAAAAATAAACAGCTCTCAGGGCTCCCTCGGGCTTCTTGTAAACGATACCTCGCTCTATAGGAATCTGAATACTTCTTTACACACCCTCAACTACCTGATGGCAGATATCGAAGCGCACCCCGCCAGGTACATTAACTTCAGTATTTTTGGCCGGAGAAAGTAATCTTTCATACGTGATCCGCTTGCTGCAGTCTTACCGACTCTGTTTCACTTTCCTGTGTTTTGCTCTGTATCTGGCTACCCCTGTGCATGCCCAGCAGCCAGACACATCACGTCTTATTAACATTGAGATACTAAACGCAGAGACCCTCCGCGGCTCCCAAACCCCCGGTGGCCCCATGGCGCTGATAGGCAATGTGCAACTGAAGCAGGAAGACAATCTCATGTACTGCGACAGTGCCTATATCAGCCAGGCAGAGAACAATGTAGAAGCGTTCGGAAATGTTCAGATAGTGCAGCCAGGCGGAACTGAAGTAGTTAGCGATTACCTGAGATACACAGGAAATAAACGTCTGGCCTACCTCCGCGGAAATGTGGTACTCACAGATGGAAAGAATACGCTGTGGGCAGAGGAACTCGAATACAACCTCGCAACCAAAGTGGGTGTCTACACGCTGGGAGGTACGCTGCAAAGTGATCTGACTACGCTCTCCAGCAACTCCGGCAACTATAATTCCCGGTCTAAGGATGCGCGCTTCGTCGGCGATGTCATAGTCTCCGATCCGGAATACAACGTCACATCCACAGACCTCGGTTACAATACCGAGACAAAGCTTGTCACCTTTTTCGGGCCCTCCATCGTTATCAGCGACCAATCCGAACTCCGCACCAGCAGCGGCACCTGGGACGCTAAGAACGAAATTGCTCATTTCAATTCCCGCTCCTCCATCCAGAACCAGGAACAGTACATTGAGGCTGATAAACTCGATTACAACAAACAAACCGGCTTTGGTGTCTCAGTAGGAAATGTCGTCGCTATAGACACTGCCAACAAAACCACCCTATACTGCGGCTACGCTGAGTATAATCAGCTTACCAACCAGCTGCTCGCCACCATAAAACCTGTCATGAAGCAGGTCAGCGAAACCGACAGCATCTACATCCGCGCCGACACTTTCTACTCTGAACCGGTAGCAATGGTGAGAGACTCAGCAGACACTACGAAAGTCTCAGACACAGTTCGCCTTAGCGGAAAGGTCACAGAAACAACACAGCGAACCATTACTGACACTGCCAGGGCAGACTCGTCGCGACCCCGCTATTTCATAGCCTACCACCACGTACTCATCTACTCCGACTCGATGCAGGCGCGCTGCGACAGCCTGCTCTACTCACAGGCAGATTCTGTTATGAAACTCATGTCCTCCCGGCTCGTTTCTGAAGGTATTATGCCCGTAGCCTGGAGCCGTAACAGCCAAATAACGGGTGATACCATCCTGCTCTACCTGGACAGCAACAAGCTCAAACGAATCTTCATACCCAACAATGCCTTCGTGGCCAGCCGCTCCGGTCCCGAAAAAGCAAACATGTTTGACCAGGTACAGGGAAAGACACTCACCGGCTACTTCGAGAACAACGCCATGCGCGAGATGATCGTCTTCCCACAGGCTGAGTCGATCTACTACTCCACCGACGAAGACAACGCCTACCTCGGTGTCAACCAGGCGCAAAGTGAACGCATGCGGGTGCTGTTTGAAGATCAGGAGGTTTCAAAAATCATCCTTGAACAGGAAGTCAAACAAACCATGACACCCATGCAGCAGGCAAACATCTCTGCCATGCGCCTCAGTCGCTTCCTCTGGCTCGAAGAGCACAGACCCGAGAGCGTACAACAGCTCTTTCTATACGACCCCTACGCTGATGATGACGCAGCACTGGAACCTCAGGAGGATTGATTTTTTTCTGTTTTGACGAAGTCGGCTGCAACCAAGAAATCATTTTTGCTCAAGGGCCAGGAGGGCATACAAAAAGAATTGTTTACGACTTCTTTCTTACTTTATCTAGACTGCATACTTAGCGCGGTCTCGGGCCGCTGTTTTTCCGCCCTTGGTGCGGTGTTGCTGCGCTCCCCCCACCTTCCGTGGACCACGTATGATTGATAAGTGGTAACTGACAATTGAACAATTACACCGCTCAGGGTTTTAGCAGTTTTCCCCCCATTTACTCTTATTTTGCAGTTTTTATAGCCCATGCTCGTATATAAGTTTGGTGGTGCGTCCATAGCAACCCCCGAAAATATGAAAGCGCTTCTCCCCGTTATCGCAGAAGCACCCGATAGAGTTGTCCTCGTAGTCTCCGCCCTCGGCAAAACGACCAATGCCCTGGAAAAGGTAGTAGATGCCGCATGCAAAGACAGAAAGGACGAAGCCAGGCAACTCGCCCACACGCTCGAGCAGGATCACCTGGAATACGCGCGCACCATCCTGACCGGCAATCACCTCGAGGATCTCGAAAGAGCGCTCAATACCTTCTTCACCGAGCTCCAATGGGCGATAGACGACGCCTCCGGCGACCGTTACGACTATTCCTACGATCAGATAGTCTGCATGGGTGAACTCATGGCTACCCGCATCTTCTCATTCCTGCTGCTACAGCAAGGCCTGCCTTTCGAGTGGATAGATGTCCGCGACGTAATCCGCACAGACGATACCTTCCGTGATGCCCGCGTCGACTGGGACTACTCGGCACAACAGGCGCAGAAGCTTATGGCTCCTCAGCTTGCCGCTGGCAAAAACATAATCACCCAGGGCTTCATTGGCGCCACTGCCGACAACGCCTCTGTGACACTCGGCCGCGAAGGCTCTGACTATACAGCCGCCATGTTGGCCGCCATGCTAGGCGCCAGCAGTGTCACTATCTGGAAAGACGTTGAAGGCCTTCAGAATGCCGATCCTAAGGCTTTCCCCAACACGGTTAAGATAGAAGCCATTACCTATCATGAGGTCATAGAAATGGCTTATTACGGCGCCCAGGTCATTCACCCAAAAACGATCAAACCCCTACAGAATAACAACATCCCGCTCTACGTCCGCTGCTTCAGCAACAAAGAATTAAAGGGTACAGTCATCAAAAACGAGGTTAACAGCATTTTTTACCCACCCCTGATTGTCCTGAAGAAGAACCAGGCGCTCCTCCAGATGACCACACGAGACTTTTCCTTCATCACAGAGGAGAATCTGCGCATCCTGTATGGCATCTTCCACAGCCTGAAGATCAAAGTGAACCTGATACAGAATGCTGCGATCTCCTTCGTGGCCTGCATCGACCACAGGGACGACTTGATTAATAAACTCATCACAGAACTCGAAAAAGACTACAATGTCCTGCTCAACGAAAACGTGAGCCTGCTAACAGTCCGCCATTACACCCCGGAGATTCTGGCCTCCCTTACCAAGGATCGCTACACACTTCTGGAACAGAAAACCAGGCACACAGTACAGGTAGTTTTGAAGTAAGTGTCTTCTCAGTCCAACTCACCTGAGCTTTTTGTGGTCTTTTATTAAAAAACAAACGATTACCCCCATGTTACGCAAATTATCCAGCCTCCTGTTCATCCTCTCTTTCGCTTCCACACTGCCCGCTCAGGAAAACTGTGGCTTCGACCACGCACACAAAGCCCTTTTGGCAAAAGATGCAAGCTACCGCTTCAATACAGAGCGGCAGAAGATAGATTGGGCTCGTTTTCAAAAGCTCAATTCCTCGTCAAAGCTTATAATTAATGGATTGGACACAGTCTACGAAATTCCACTCGTATTCCATATCGTGCACACCGGTGGTCCGGTTGGATCACCCGGTAACCCAACTGACGCCCAGATCATAGATCTCGTCGACTACGTCAATAAAGCTTTCCAAGCCCAGTGGGCTGGATATCCATCCACTGCCAACGGTGGCACACGTGTCCCCTTCAAATTTGTACTTGCAAAAAGAGACCCCTCCTGTCTTCCGACAACAGGTATCAACAGAGTTGATGGAAGTGGCCTGCCCGACTATATAATGAATGGCATCAGCTATGATGGACCATTCGGTGCACCGGATGTGGATGTCAAGAATCTTAGCCGCTGGCCGAATGATCAATACTATAACATCTGGATCGTAAATACCATTTCCGGGGGCGGTGGCGTAGCCGGTTACGCTTACTACCCTGGTGCCGGTCCACTGGTTGATGGTACTGTCGTTGCCGCTCCCTATACAAACCCAGGCGATATAACGCTCGTACACGAGATCGGCCACGGCATGGGACTGCCGCATACTTTTGAGGGCGATGACGATGGTGTGAATTGCCCACCAAATGTTGACTGCACCATCGACGGCGACGGCATCTGCGATACTGAACCCCACAAACGTAGTATCCTTTGCTCCGAAACTACCAACCCCTGCACCGGCACTTCCATGAACCTTACTCAACACAGTTTCATGAGCTATACCCATGGATGTCAGGACCGTTTTACAAAAGGACAGAAGGACAAAATGCTTTTCAACCTGATTAACAACAGAACTTCCCTAATGCATTCCATCGGCAGCGTAGAACCACCACCTGCGCCCATCGCCGCAACCTGCATCCCGGCAATGTCAAATCCCGGTAGCATGCTGGACGCCGGCCCCAGAGAGGTTCATTTCAACTACATTCATAAAATCACAGGTGGCTTTACCACCGACGGGGTCAGCTACCAGGATTTCTTCTGCACGGATCAGACAGAGGTCTTTACCGGTGAAACCTACACCATCACTGTAAAAACCGGCAACAATATCGAGCACCTGAGAGTCTTTATCGACTACAACAACAATGGCAGTTTCGAACCCACTGAACTTGCTGCCGCCAGCACAGGCAATACCTACAACCAGGTCCACACCGCCGACATCACCATTCCTACCACTGCTGTCGTTTGCCAGCCACTGCGTATGAGAGTGATTGCCGATGTCATTGGTGCACAGGCCTGTGGACCCCTGGCCCATGGTCAGGCTGAAGATTATGTGGTGATAGCAAAGCCGCCTTCAGGAGCCCAGCTCGCCACTACAGTCACCAGCAACTTTCCCACCTGCAAAGATTCTGTCGTCAGCTTCAATGTAAGTGGAGTTAATGTGCCTGCCTCAGCGAGCTACTACTGGTTTCTTAACGGCAGCCACGTTGCCACAGGTACAACCTACTCTTCCAATGACCTTAAAAATGGCGATGTAGTCACCAATGTCACAGTAATCAACAACCCTGTTTGCAATACTCCAGACACTGTCAGGTCTAATCCGGTCGCGATCAACCACCTGCCTCCAGTCGATCTGCCTCCTGTAATTTCTTTGATTGGGAATCTTCTGGTCTCCGACAAGACTCCCGTGCAGTGGTTTGGACCCGGAGGTGCAGCCATACCAGGCGCAACCAGTCAGACATACCACCCTTCACAGTATGGCTACTATTACGCAGTTGTCACAGGTACACCCTGTCCGTCTGATTCCTCAAACGTGCTTCTTGTCTCATTGCTGACTCTCAATGAGCTGGATCCGGGTCAATTGAATGTCTATCCGATACCAGCCAGCGACAGGCTCAATATCGAAACGAGTGACGGTATCAGGCTGTCCAGGGTAGATATCTACAACACGGTCGGACAGCAGCTCATGCGGAAAACTGTTGGTGGTCATGCAAAGACCCAAGTTGAGGTACATATACTGCCTCCGGGAATATACTTCGCTGCCGTGACAGATCAGAATGGCAACACAGGGGTAATAAAATTCCAGGTCAGCCGCTAGACTATTGCTCAGGTTCAAAGATTTTTCCGTAACTTCAGCTTTCAGAGGAAGAGAGCTACAGGTTATTGTTAATCAATGAATTAACTATTTCTTTCGGCTTTTTTCACGACATTTGCACTGGAAAAACAACAAAACCGGCCCCTGGTAAGTGGCAGCAAGAATATGAAGTCTCTACGCCGAGTAGTAAATCAAATCATCCATCAAAGTGTACAACAGCTCGCGACCATAGCGGATCACATCCACATGGCGCGTGCATACAGGCCTGTGTCTCAGAAAATGATGCCTCGCTGGAGGAATATGGGTAAAGCAATTACACCATACCACTTCATGACTCCGGTCCTGATCCCGATCCAAAACCAGCCTACCCGAAATAACAGGTAATCTACTAACGAACAAATTTTTACGACGGAGGCTGTCTCATCTGAGACAGCCTCCGTGTTTATGGTTAAAATAAATCTTACTGTTCTACTGTTTACTGCCCCCTGTTTACAGCCCACTAACTTGCCAAGGGAGAAAAATCAGCTGGCTTAAGCCTGCTACCTTCTTACCCCTTACCTAACGCGTTTCGCTAAAGACTAAATTCCGTTTCCTGAAAAAGCAGGCTTTAGCTTCTTGTCCAGAAACAAGTGAAAGGTATCTCCTCTCAGACCATAACGCATACTTTCCAGTGGCAATACCTCTGCGGGAGCAATATTCCCCAAATTCACATTAGCCCCCAGCAACTCCAGGAAATATACCTGCTGTGCCTTCTGAGGAGCCTCCCAGATAATCTTTTCAGAATCAATCTGTGTAAGTATCTCCTGTACCAGGCCTTCACGTACCTCCCCGCTCCCACGATAGATCCCCACATTCCCAGCCTCACGGGCTTCTGCAATCACATAGCTGGATCCGGCTTCCAGCTCAGCTTTCATCAGCTCAATCCACTTATACGGTGGAATGATATGTGCCGCGTCCTTCGACCCTACCTCAGAAAGTACGGTTACTTCCTTAGCCAGCTTCTCAATATAGCCACACTTCTCAGCATGCGGAATAGTAATTGATCCATCAGACACCTCCACAAACTGGAGGTCGTAATCTTTTATCACACGTACATAATCCTCAAACTGGTTGCGGATCAGGAACGCCTCAAACAATGTCCCGCCAAAATAGACCGGAACATCAAAACTCCTGTATATCTCAATTTTCTCCCTCAGATTATTCGTAACGAAGGCCGTTCCAAATCCAAGTTTCACAAGGTCAACATAAGAGGCCGCCACAGACAAAAAGTCTTTCACTCCTTCCAGGCCCATGCCTTTGTCCATCACCATGGTGACGCCATTGGTTCTGGGTTTCTGAGTGCGGGTAGGTAATTCGTTCAATAGGAAATTCATGTGTTTCAATGCTTAAGAACCTCAGCAAAGGTAATAGATTCAGACGGCCAATAAAGAAGTTGCATGCCCAATTTGTATCTTCGCACCGGATACTCTTTTTATGAATCGCAACGTACCTATTCTTGGGTTTGTCATCGGCCTCATTTTTCCAATGCTGGGCATGTTGGTCATGTACTACCTCAAGTTCAGCAGCATACCCTTCGGTGAGTTTATCAATACGCTGGTAAACAATCATAAAGTTGCAGCTATGGTACTGAGCCTCAGTCTTTTGGCAGAAGCAATCCCCTTTATCTACTACACCAACAAACGCCTGGACCACACAGCCCGCGGCATTTTCATCGCCACCATGCTTTATGCAGTCCTCATCGTTTTACTGAAATGGGTCTGGTGATCCGCCCCACCTCCTGACCGAAGCTCAAACTCCTCATGCGGTATTATATCATAGCAGGTGAAGCAAGCGGTGACCTCCACGGAAGCAATCTGATCAAAGCACTCCACCGCCAGGATCAGCAGGCCGAGGTCCGCGCCTGGGGTGGCGACCTAATGCAGGCTGCCGGAGCCGAACTGATAAAACACTACCGGGACCTGGCTTTTATGGGCTTCGTCGAAGTTATCAAGCACCTGGGCACCATCCTAGATAATATCCGCTTCTGCAAAAAGGATATTCTCGAATATAAGCCGGACGTCCTCATCCTCATCGACTATCCAGGCTTCAATATGCGCATAGCGGAGTGGGCAAAGAAGCAGGGCATCAAAACAGTCTACTACATTTCACCGCAGGTCTGGGCCTGGAAAGAAGCACGTGTGAAGAAAATTCGCAGAGACGTAGACCTGATGCTGGTCATTCTCCCATTCGAAGAGGAATTCTACAGGAAGTGGAATTATAAAGTGACCTATGTAGGGCATCCCCTGATAGAAGTTGTCAGTCATGAAAAGTCTGATGTGCCCCCAGTCCGGCTCTCCGACAAGCCTATCATCGCGCTCCTCCCCGGCAGTCGCAAGCAGGAGATACAGTTTAAGCTCCCCGAAATGCTGAAGATGGTACCCCATTTCCCCGATTATCAGTTCGTAGTTGCCCAGGCACCCTCAATGCCCGATCAGGTATATACTGAGCTTATCGGTCAGCAAAACGTAATGCTGGCTCCTGGTCAGACTTATAACCTCCTGAAACAGGCAGAGGCTGCACTCGTCACCAGCGGCACCGCCACACTGGAGACTGCACTATTCGGCGTGCCCCAGATCGTCTGCTACAAAGGCAACCCCGTTTCGTTCTGGCTGGCGAAAAAGCTGGTAAAGATCAAGTACATTTCCCTGGTCAATCTCATCATGGACAAGCCTCTCGTGCGGGAACTCATACAGGACGAGCTTAACGAGGCGAATCTCAAAGAAGAACTCACAAAGCTTCTCTTCAACGATCACCACCGGAAGCAACTTCTCGACGACTACAAGCAGTTATGGCATAGGCTTGGCGACAGACATGCATCCAACACGGCCGCTGCAGAAATCATATCCTTCCTGAAGGCAGCAGTGCCAGTTCAGTAAAAATTGTGGAACAACGCTGGGACTAGTTCTTCAAAAGGCGGATGATCATCACGATCACCGCGAACAGGAACATAAAGATGGAAATCCTGTTCATCCCGTGCATAAACTTGATATTGATGTTCCTTGGCTCACTGGGATCACGCTTCCTGATGTAGAAATAGGTTAACAACATCTGCCACATAAAAAAGGTCTTTGAATAAAGTTACACCATTTATTCGCCTGCCCCGCAGCCAGAGGCTCAGAAACTCCGACATATTTTTTGCAAAATCCTTTTTCCCATTATCTTTGCTGCCCACTGCAGGGGAATTAGCTCAGCTGGCTAGAGCGCTTGCATGGCATGCAAGAGGTCACCGGTTCGACTCCGGTATTCTCCACAAGCTTTAAATCGCTACCGACCTTTGGGTTGGGGCGATTTTTAGGTTTGGTAGGTTGGTAGAGCTTGCTGGCTGGAGCGTCCCGCCACTGGGGCGGGAAGGT
>JAFAAT010000044.1 GCA_023426425.1 Bacteroidota bacterium
AATAACCACTCACTACTGCCGACATTGGCGTTGGTAAGCTGGTTGGGGTAAATGCTTTGGGTATTATAGGCGAAGATGTTTTTTCCACCATTAAGAAACACATGATAGCCATCTTCTGAGGCTTCAAAGGCCAGATCCCAGGAGAATAGCTTGCTGGATTTTACTACGAGCCCGGTTTCGAGATCAAAAAATACCTGGTCTTCAAAGCTTTCACCGACGGGTACGGTGACCATAGTAGCAGGCCCTACAGGCGGCAGTTCAATGGGCTTGTCCTTCTTTTCGCACGAGGAAAAGCTCA
Organism: Bacteroidota bacterium; assembly: GCA_023426425.1. GTDB lineage: Bacteria > Bacteroidota > Bacteroidia > Chitinophagales > Chitinophagaceae > JAFIGV01. The sequence continues at coordinate 299 of JAFAAT010000044.1, forward strand.
CCCACAACAACAAGAAAAACAGCGATATCTTGCTTACTATCCTCATGACAGGCAAATATCTATCGGGATTTTCAAGCAAGTGTCAGACAATTGTCATAGCAATCAATGATTCTCATCAGGCAGTAAAAATCCCCCATGCCGGGTGGCCTGGCTCCACGCCATGATTCCTTAAGTGCTACCTAAACTGCGCCAGTCCATTACTCGTAAGATTAATATTTATGAGATTTCCGCGCAGGGAAAATAATACGAATGTTTGAAGTAAAGAGGCAAAAAAGGTTCTGGACATAGAAAAACAACCTGCCAGACTGTGCGTGTTGCAGCGCTAATGGATAACCTTAACTTTTACCAAAACTTTTGAACCCAAATAATTACCTAGGTTTGCATTGAAATTTACCTGCTTTAGATGAACTCACGCCTCCTCCTTCTTCTGATGATACTGATCACAGGTCTTGCTGCCTGTAATAACAAGGAGAAAAAATTCAATGTCGTCGGCGAAATCACCAACATGCCGCAACAGACAGTGTTTTTGGAAGAACTTAATATTAATGAAGTTACTGTGCTCGACTCTGCCCGCAGCAGTGAAGACGGTAAGTTTGAAGTATCAGGCACAGCAGCAGAGCCAAACCTTTACCGGTTACGGTTCGGTCAAAACCAGTTTATATTGCTTTCAATAGACAAAGGCACGCTTAAAGTCAATGGTAACTGGGTGAACCTGCCTGAAAACTATACCGTTTCAGGCTCAGCTCCTTCCAACAGTCTAAGGCAATTTATCCGTACCGTTCGCGAGCACGTGAATGACTTCAATACTATAAGCGTTGTGATTGACACCTTGCAGGCCCGCGGCAATGACAGCATGCTGAACAAGGCAAAGAATGATTTGCAGGAAATGAACTTTGCATTTACAAGGTATATTGAGAATTATTCTGATACTACTGCTTACCTGCCCAATGCCTTGTTTGCAGTCCAGATGTTAAATCCCGCAGTAGAAAAGGAATATCTGCAGGTTTTCACACAAAGCCTTGCGCGGAGGTTCCCAAACAGTCAGCTTGCGCGCCAGTTTACCGACAAGGTTAACCAGATGTTTGCAGTAGAAGCTCAGACTGCCACCCATGGTCTTCAGGTGGGGACTACTGCTCCTGAAATTGCACTTCCCACCCCGGAAGGCCAGGAAGTATCCCTAAGCTCCTACAGAGGCAAATATGTTCTCGTCGATTTCTGGGCTTCATGGTGTGGTCCATGTCGGGGTGAAAATCCAAATGTGGTAGCAGCCTATAATAAATTCAAGGATAAGAACTTTACTATTCTTGGCGTATCGCTCGACCAGAAAAAGGACAAGTGGATAGAAGCGATTAAAAAAGACAATCTTACCTGGACACATGTGAGCGATCTGCAGGGCTGGGAGTCGATTGCTGCCCGCAACTATAGCATCGAATCCATACCGGCAAACTTCCTTTTAGATCCTCAGGGAAAGATAATTGCTAAAGACCTTCGTGGTGCTGGTCTTGAGGCAAAACTTGCCGAGGTGTTTCAAAATTCCGAAGCAACCGCTGCCCAGCAACCGTAAAACCGGAGTGGGAACACCTCCTACAACTGGCTTACCGGCGTTCTGTTCCTTTTCCATTCCAGGTATTCTTTCTGCTGAAGTGCATACATGCCGTAATGGATGTCAATGCCAAGGCTGAGCAATATCAGATTTACATTGTATCCTGCATAGGGTCTCACCGGCAGGCCATTTATATCTTCTGCAAATTCAGGGTTCATGAAGTTTGTGGGGTAGTATTGAAGCTTTAGTGTCACTCCAGGATCCCACGACTTACCGATGAAGACATAGGGCATGAAACGGGCAGTTCGATCACTAAACCATTCATTAAACTTGTCCTTGTCGCCTCTTCTTTCAAATACCTTCTCGCGGTAATTAAAAGGTAAGTCAACACCTCCGCCCAGGAAGTAGAAATTCCGGTTTTGCAAATCACCGAATTTTATACCAAGAGGAATACCAAGAGTATAAACCCGATGTTTTGCGGTGATATCGCCTATCTTCTGAATAAATCCGATATTTTTCACGTTGAGGCCGGAAAACAGGCCAAATCGGCGGTTGGGGTCATAGTGGGCATGGAAGCCAAAATTCACGAACGCAGTGAAGCGGGGGATCGTAAGTTGGCTTGACTCGCGGGGACGTTCCAGTAGCGCAGTGGAAAGGATAGCAAAGTCAAAATCGCTACCAGTATAGAATCGGCTTTCAACCGGCGCAGCGTATCGGATTTTCTTTGAGGTATCGATGAGGCCCTGTGCAGGGGCATCAAAGCCGAACAATACGTAAAAACCAATCGACAAAATGTGGAAGATTCTCATAGTCAAAGCTTGTCTATAAAAATAAGCCAGCAATGTTTCTGCAAAAATTGCAGACATGGGTGAGTTGGCACCAATATTGACCCCAAGATATGCCTCTTTATAATCAAAACAGACGACTATTTGTCATACCAGCCAAGATGAAATCAATGATTGATATGTTATTCGGTCAGCCAGAGCATGAAATGGAGTTTATGCCTATCGTGCCCTTAGGCGAGGACGAATTAAATGAACAGGAAAAAGGAAATCTGCCTACTGAGATCCCCATCATTGCCTTACGCAACACTGTGCTGTTTCCGAATGTGGTACTTCCTATTACTGTCGCCCGCGAGAAATCAGTGAAAGCAATCGCTGATGCCCAGAAATCGGGAAAGTGGATTGGAGTAGTAGCACAAAAGGACATGGGCAACGAAGACCCAATGCCTGAAGATGTGCACCAGGTCGGCACGCTGGCAAAGGTGGTCAAGTACATTAAGATGCCGGACGGAAATACCACCGTCTTTATCATGGGAAGAATGCGCTTCAGGATCCAGGCATTCAACCAGGTCGATCCATATTTTACTGCGCAGGTCAAATATCTTGAGGATCAGTTTCCTGTTGGAGATGCAGCTTTCGACGCGATGATGTCTTCGATAAAGGATCATTCAGAACGTATAGCTCAGCAATCTCACAATATCCCAAACGAGGCGAGCATAATACTTCGCAACATCGAACAACAGTCTTTCCTGCTGCATTTTGTAGCTTCTAACTTAAATGTAAAGCTGATTGAAAAACAAAGCTTGCTGGAGGAGAATGATGTACGGGTAAGAGCAGAGCGCCTGCTGAAACTCCTGCAGGCAGAACTTCAGATGGTCGAACTGAAGAATGAGATTACCAACAAGACGCGTGGAGAGATTGACAAGCAGCAAAGAGAATACTTCCTGCAGCAACAGCTCAAAAGCATCAAAGATGAACTTGGAGGAGATCCCAATGAACGCGAGCTGAGAGACCTGCAGAAAAGAGCTGAGGGAATTAACCTGACCGAAGCAGCAAGGGAACTCTTTAACAAGAACATACAGAAGCTGGAACGGATGCACCCCAGCACTCCGGACTACTCCGTTATATATAACCACCTCGACCTGATTCTTGACCTGCCATGGTCAAGCTATACTGAAGACAGTTATGATCTGAAGCGCGCGCAGAAAGTGCTGGATAATGATCACTATGGCATGGATAAGATCAAGGACCGCATACTTGAGTACCTCGCAGTACTGAAACTGAAAGGTGATATGAAATCGCCTATTCTTTGTTTTGTAGGACCTCCGGGAATTGGTAAAACATCCCTGGGCAAAAGTATTGCCAATGCCATCCAGCGTAAATATGTGCGTTTGAGTCTTGGGGGATTACACGATGAAAGCGAACTACGCGGACACCGCAAGACGTACATAGGTGCAATGCCTGGCCGAATCATTCAGTCTCTAAGAAAAGTAAAAACTGCGAACCCTGTCTTTATCCTTGATGAGATCGACAAAATCGGGAAGGATTTTAGAGGAGACCCTAGCTCGGCTTTGCTGGAAATCCTTGACCCGGAGCAGAACAGCACGTTCTATGACAACTACCTGGAACTTGAATTTGACCTTTCGAAAGTACTCTTTATTGCAACGGCTAATTCACTCAGTGATATTCAACCTGCATTAAGAGACAGGCTGGAGATCATTCAACTCACCGGATATTCCACTGAAGAGAAAATAGAGATAGCAAAACGTCACCTGATCCCAAAACAAAAGGAACTGCATGGACTGACAAAGACACCTCTTCGTTTCCCTGACAAGGTGATCAACAAGATCATACAGGAATACACGAGGGAGTCGGGAGTGCGCGAGCTGGACAGGTTGATGGCCGCCAATATGCGTTCCATAGCAAAGCAGGTAGCCATGGAGGAAGTAGTAGCGCCTCAGGTAACCTCAGACCAGGTGGAAAAGGTACTTGGTAAGCCCAAATTCAACAATGAGATATACACAAAAGGACATCCTCCCGGCGTAACCGTCGGACTGGCGTTTACCTATGTAGGTGGAGATATACTTTTCATTGAGACGGGCCTCTCCAAAGGTAAAGGTGTACTTACACTGACAGGCAATCTGGGCAATGTGATGAAGGAAAGTGCAAGTACTGCCCTCTCCTATCTCAAAGCCCATGCAATGGAATACAAGATCGATCCGGACAAATTTGAAGAAACCAATGTTCACATCCATGTGCCTGAGGGAGCCATTCCTAAGGACGGCCCCAGTGCAGGAGTGACCATGCTTACCTCACTCGCATCTGCCTTTACCAATCGCAGGGTAAGACCTTATCTCGCAATGACGGGGGAGATCACTCTCAGAGGGCAGGTGCTGCCGGTGGGAGGCATCAAAGAGAAAGTGCTGGCAGCTAAGCGTGCTGGTATTAAGGACATTGTACTTTGCAGCCAAAATGAAAAGGACGTGGATGAGATTCACAAAGACTACATCAAAGGGCTTAAATTTCATTATGTAAATACCATGCACGAAGTGCTGGAGTTTGCACTATTAAAAAAGTAATCTCAGGTTCAGGTAACATATCTAACCCAGGAGCTGCAGCAATGCAGCTTCTGTTTTTTGCATGGCTTCTGTTTCTGAGTACTGGTTAATGACCGCCTCTTTGGCAGCCGAGAGTATGCGACCCTTCCCTGCATCAGTTTCCATCGCAAATAGCTGCTGACAAAAACTTTCCAAATCTTCCAGGTTATGTAGCCATCCGAGTTTCCCGTGCTGAAGGAGTTCTGCGGTACCATCCGTATTTACCCCTAGAACAGGGCGTTCTGAAAGCATGGCCTCGAGCGTGACCATTCCATATGTTTCTCCATGCGAAGGCATCAGAAATACATCAATGGCTTTGTAGAACAGGTTTACGTCGGCCTGATAAGGCCTGAAAAATACCTCCTGCTGCAGGCTATGAGTGGTTACCAGGTTGTTTAGCTTTTGCAGGTACTCATCCCCTTCGTTGGGAGTTACGTTTCCCATGATCAGTAAGTAATAGATCTTGTGATGCACATCGCGCAGATGAGCGATCGCCCTAATTACAAAGTCCTGGCCTTTCTTTGGATCGATTCGTCCAAGTACACCCAAAATGGGTTTGCCGGGCGGTATAGCGAGTTGAGTTCTGGCCGATTCGGGATCAAGTACCGAAGATGTAAACTGTGCAGGATCCAGTCCCAGATGGATTATTTTGATGCGTTCTTCCGGTACAGGGGTTTTTTCCAATGTCTCCTGTTTTAGATAAGGGAGCGGACTAATCCACAGATCGAGCATGTTATAACGCAGCCGATGAATCAGATCACGCTTCTTCACCCCGACCTTCATATGTTGCTGGTATACCAGTTTAACCAAGCGGTTACGGAAGCGCTTGTAAGCCGACAAAGATTTAATGTCTTTGTTATAGGGGGTAAACAGCAGTGGCACTGTGGCCGGGGAAAGCCATTTATGAAGTATGCCGGCTGTGCACTTACTGGCTGTTGATTTTATCTTCTGAATTGTGGTGACATCTTTGAATGAGTTGGAAGCAGCCTTTGACAATGGACTCACCTCATTGACCAGCCAACGCACCTGCCAACCTCTGCGCTCCAGCCAATCAGCCAGCTTAAGCGTATTCATTTCTAATCCGCCAAATCCCGTAGACGTGCAAACTATCCCAATAGACTTCACAGCCATTGCGTAAAAGTACAGCTTTGCAACAAGCGAATAGTTTGCATTGAAAAGGCTGCCTCATTAATTAAGGCAGCCTTTTTATGATATCCACTTCTTTGGGTTCTAGTTCTTTACTGGCAGGAATGCGTAGTTCTTGCCGTATTCCATCATCTGCTGGTAGAAGCTTGTAGGATATTCAACGCGAACATCAGTGATCTGGTCACCATTCATTACCGGAACAAGCTTAGGCTGTATGAATCCTTTGTATGGTTTGATATTCAGTTTGGCAAACCGTTCCAGCACTTCTTTATGCAGCACAGGATCAACCTTTACACCGTAGTTCTCTACCAGGTTTTTACCTGCGGCAAAGTCACCTTCAGACTTGATACGCTGGATTTCGCGAAGCAGTTCACCAAACAATGTGCGCAGCTTTTCATAGTCATTTACCCGCACATAGGTTTTGCCGTCTTTCTTTACAAACTCTACAACGTTATCTTTTTTACCTTTCTCGTATGCCCACTTAGCTACAAGCTGGCGGTTACGCATATGCGACTCCTCGAGTTGCTCACCTGGCTTAAGTCTGGTCAGCTGGGTCATAAGACCGTTCATCATATAGTTGTCGTATTCTGCCTTACCTACTTCAATAGAAGGTGCCACTCCGATGTCTACCAGTTTCTGGTCAATTGCGTAGTACAGCGCGACCAGATCAGCACGTGCCTCTTCAAGAGTGGACGCGTAGTTCTTTAGCGTTTTATCTGTAGTTTCTACTCCGGGGTTGATTTGCCCGGAAGCATGACCAATACACTCATGCATATCTGTGTGCAGGTCAGAAGCAAGGTTGCCATATTGTTTTGCTCTTTGCTTCACTGTGTCATTTACGCCGAACTCGTCGATCATTCCACCCTTGGCGCCTGCCACATTGTAGGAGTGGATGATGTTTCCGAGAGAAACAGATTTAGAGCCATGGTTTTTACGGATCCAGTCGGCATTGGGAAGGTTGATTCCGATGGGTGTACTAGGAGCAGCGTCACCGCTTTCAGAGATGACGGTAATGACTTTCGCCGTAATACCTTTTACTTCTTTCTTCTTGTGTTCTGGCATCAGAGGGGAATTATCTTCAAACCACTGTGCTTCTCGGGCAATAGCAGCAATACGCTTCGTGGCTTCCATATCTTTCATGGAAACTACACTTTCGTAGCTACCTTTTTTACCAATAGGATCAAGATACACCTCAATGAAGCCATTAACCACATCGATCCTCGAGGCAGTGTCATTTGCCCAGGCGATGCTATACTCGTCGAAGTCTCTCAGGTCACCGCTACGGTAGTATTTTACCAGCAGGTCCAGTGCTTTCTTTTGCTGTTCATTCTCTGCGACACCAGAAGCTTTCTCCAGCCAATAGACTATTTTCTCTATAGCAGGGCTGTACATACCACCAACTTTCCAAACCCGCTCGACGACCTTACCAGTGCTATCCTTCATAGTCTTGCTATTCAGGCCCCAGGATGGCGCATTGCCCTTGGTGTCGAACTTATTGTAAAAGTCTTCTACCTCCTTCTGCGTCACATTCTCGTAGAAGTTCACAGAAGATGCGGTGACATTATCAATGCCCGGGCGCAGATCTACCAGTTTGGGTTCATACTTCAGATCGAAGATCACCGGCTTTACCCGGGTGAGGAAAGCATCCACAGACTCGCCCTGTTCTTTGGGCAGGGAAGCTGTATCACTGTTTTTCACCATTTCGCTGAAAGCCTCAAAACTGAGTTCAGGAATGAATTTCTCATTGCTGTAGTGATGATAGTTTCCATTACTGAACCATACGCGACCGGCATATTCCTGGAACTTTTTCCAGTCGGCGGTATCTTTAGCTCCTTTATAGGATCCATATACCGTCTCAATCAGCTTGCGCAACATCAGACCATCTTTAGATTTCTGGTCATAAATGATATCACGGCCTGATTGGGCTGCTTCATAGAGGTAATAGGCGAGCTGTTTCTGTTGGAGGCTCAGCTGATTAAAGCCGGGAATCTGATAACGTAATACCTGGATATCGGCAAATGCTTCTGCCTCTACTGCGAAAGTGGAATCGTAGGTTGCCAAAGAATCAGTGGTACCGGCTGTGGCACTGTTGATTTTGCCATCATTGCAGGATGTCATAACTGTGTGTGCTCCCAATAACGCAAGCATTGGAATAGTCCATTTCTTCATTGAAAAGGGGAATTTTTAGAAACTTAAAAGTATGGTTTTGAATCTGTAATAGAAAGACCGGGGTGTTAAAATCACGCTATTAGAGGGAATTAACATCTATTTTTGCCGCCGCATGAGACTACTGTTGCCCCTGTGCCTCTTTTTCTTTTCCTGTTGTCAGGACACGAAGGAACAAACCTCTGAACATTCAACTGGTACAGTGGTTCAGCCTGGCATAGTGGTGGCAGCAGACAGTGTTCGTATCCAGGACCCCTTGAATGAAACATACTTCTCAGTGAAAGTTCTCACTAATGAAAGAAGCAGAGAAGGTAGCTATGACATCAAAGCCCGGTATGGGCACAACGATGCATTTACTACAATCACTTTCCCCAAAGGTGGATCAAAGGATATACTGCCAGCTTTGAAGCGGGGAGACAGCCCCAATGAAATGATAGTTGGATTCTATTTTGGTGGCGAAAGACAACAGTTTTATGAGTACTTCCTGGTGAGGGCTGACCGCGGGAGTACGGAGATGAAGTATATTAGGGGATATACGTTTGAGTAGTGAAGCATAAGAGTTTTATTATGAGACGTGGCTGAAGGTATTAGGCTTAATTGATAGCTTTGCGAAATTCTAAACGTCATTTCGATTGCAGTAACTAAGGCCATGCGCAGAAAACCAAAGCAGATACATAG
>JAFAAT010000048.1 GCA_023426425.1 Bacteroidota bacterium
CGGACAAGTGTTGGCTGTTGGCTATTGGCGGTTGGCCTTTGGCGAAGGCTTGTGGGACGAGGGACGAGTGGGACGATAGAGGCAAGTCGCGAGTGTAGCGTATCCGTTGGACTTATCGACAATTTTCAAAGTTGTGCTAGGAGGACGTCGTGATCTGATAAAAAAAAGCTGCCTCGATGAGACAGCTTTTTATAACCTATATTGGAGATTATCTTCTAATTCCCCTGGGGGCTCCGCCGCCGCCTGAAGGCATAGAGCGTTGAGGTGCACTCATCCGCGGAGATCCAAAACTTGGGGAAGACTGACGGGGAGCCTCAAACCTTTGCTGACGAGGAGCTTCGTACCGTTGCTGGCGTGGTGCTTCATAGCGCTGTTGGCGTGGAGCCTCGTAACGCTGCTGACGTGGTGCTTCGTACCTTGGCTCACGCACCGCTTCATTTCCTTGTATACGTCCCGGAGTTGCCTGTCGAGGACTTTCGTAGCGGGGAGTTGTTCCTCTTTCTCCTGCCTGGTTATCGGGGCGGGAAAGTTCAGCTTCACGTGAAAACACCTGGCGCGTTGGGCGTTCAGGGCTGGTAGCGTTGCCGCGTGTTGGTCCTTCCGAACGAGGTGAAGCAGTACGGTTGTCGAAGGTCCTGCTTTCGGCATTAGCTCTGCCAGGCTGATTCACCGCGCGGTCTGGAGCTGTAGTCCTAAGACCCTGACGGGGGCCAGAGCCCGGATTCGTAGTGGACATTGTCCTCAGTCCGGCCGAACGCAGACCTGGGTTATGAGCAAAATTGGTGGAGTTGCGCGGACCATAGGTGATTGTGCGTCCACCGCCGCGGTAACCTTCATTGCCGTACATTCCTGCGTAGTAACCGTTCCAAAAACCTGAGTAGTAATTGCCATACCAGTTAGCATAATAAGGGTAATTCCAGACGCTGTTGAAACCACCATAGCCGTACCAGGCGTTCCAGCCGCCGAATGAGTTCCAGTAAGGACCCATACCTATGCTGATGGAAATGCGGGGGCGTGCCCAGGGACTCCACCCCCAATAGGGGTCGAACCAGAACGGATCATACCAGAAAGGATTGTAAAAAGGACTAAAATAGCCCATGTTATAGAAGGGCTGGTGGAAACGACGAAGACGGGTGGAATATTCGTAATCATCATTTTCGTAGTCTATATAACCATCACTGTCGGAGGCATCGACATAATCATCATCGCCGGAACTTCTATAAGTGTTTTGCTGTACTCGTTGTTTTGCCTCTGCTTCAGCACGTTTTCTATCTTCTTCTTTCTGCTTTTCAAGGTCTGCACTGTTGAAATAGATATCATCAGTATAGCTTCCCTGCGCGAAAGAAAACGGCTGTCCCACCCCGAAAAACAACATTCCGATTAACAGGAGTCGCTTCATATTCTTGCTTGGATTTTGCTTTGTGAAATTACTACATTTGCGGCACTCTGCCACACTGATTATTACATCGAAAAGTATGCCAAATTTTTTATGAGCACGTTAACAACACGCGAAAGTGACTATTCACAATGGTATAATGACCTTGTGCTAAAAGGGGGACTTGCAGATTATTCTGCAGTTAGAGGATGCATGGTGATAAAGCCGTATGGGTTTGCGCTTTGGGAGAATATGAGGGATGTCCTTGACAGGATGTTTAAGGAGACTGGTCACCAGAATGCCTATTTCCCTTTGTTCGTGCCGAAAAGCCTTTTTGAGGCAGAGGAGAAGAATGCAGAAGGCTTTGCCAAGGAGTGTGCGGTGGTGACGCATTATCGACTTAAAACAGATCCGGAGCATAAAGGAAAGCTCATTGTAGACCCTGCAGCGAAGCTAGAGGAAGAGCTGGTGGTTCGTCCGACCAGTGAGGCGATAATCTGGAATACCTATAAAGGGTGGATACAATCCTACCGTGATCTGCCGATCCTGATCAATCAGTGGGCGAATGTGGTTCGTTGGGAGATGCGTACCCGTCTTTTCCTGCGTACTGCGGAGTTTCTCTGGCAGGAGGGGCACACGGCGCACGCGACGCGAGAGGAAGCAATCGTTGAGACAGAGAAAATGCTGGAAGTATATGCAACCTTTGCGGAAGAGTACATGGCGATGCCTGTGATCAGGGGTGTTAAGACACCAAACGAAAGGTTTGCCGGTGCTGAAGACACCTATTGCATAGAGGCATTGATGCAGGACGGTAAGGCTTTGCAGGCGGGTACTTCCCATTTCCTTGGACAAAACTTTGCCAAGGCATTTGATGTAAAGTTTTCTGACAAGAACAACCAGATGGAATATGTGTGGGCGACCTCCTGGGGAGTTTCAACACGACTGATTGGTGCGCTGGTGATGGCACATAGTGACGACCAGGGGCTGGTAATGCCGCCGAGGATTGCGCCGCTGCAGGTGGTGATCGTACCGATATTCAACAAGGACGCGGCTGCCAGAGAGAAGATTGATAACAAGGCCCAGGAAATCATAAGCCAGCTTAAGGTAAAGGGAATCAGTGTGAAATATGAAACAGACGACACTACCCGTCCGGGCTGGAAATTTGCTGAGTATGAGCTGAGGGGCGTTCCGGTGCGGATTGCACTGGGTGCAAGAGATATTGAGAACAACCAGGCCGAGGTGGCCAGAAGGGATACCAAGGAAAAGGCTGCCTATTCGTTAGATGGATTGGCGGAGCGAGTAGTGGGGCTGCTTGAAGACATTCAGCAGAACCTGTATAATCGTGCGCTAGAATTCAGAAAAGAGCACACCACGAAGGTGGAAAGCTGGGAAGAATTTGTTGCAACGCTGGATGGCAAAGGAGGCTTTGTGTCGGCGCATTGGGACGGGACGCCGGAGACGGAGGATAAGATTAAGGAGATGACGAAAGCAACAATCCGTTGTATACCGCTTAATAATGAGCAGGAGGAAGGCAGGTGCGTCTTGACGGGGGAGCCTTCGAAGCAGAGGGTGTTGTTTGCGAGAGCATATTGAGTAGTTGTTGAGTTGTTGAGGCGTTGAGTTGTTGAGTCGGTTAAGAAGGTTGAATCGTGTTTTTGTTGCTTTGTTTTTTTGAGAGGATGTTGAGTTGGTTATTTGTTGATTTGTTCAGGGAGTTTGATTGGTTGAATCGTGTTTTTGTTTTTTTGTTTTTCTGTGGTTGTTGAGGCGGTTATTTGTTGATTTGTTCAGGGATTGGAGTTTGGCAGGGATGAACTTTAGTTTGAATCCGGGGACCAGGGCTTGATGCCTGCCTGGGCAGCGAATACTGCCAGTCCGGTTCTGCTACTGAGTTCTAATCTGTGATATATTGCTTCGGTGCGTTTTTCCAGTGTGCGAGTACTTTTGTTGAGCAGCTCGGACAGTTCTTTGATCGAGTACTCTGTACTGAGATAGGAAATGTGCTGTAGATCGCCGGACGATATAGACCGGACGATGGTTAATTTTTCCTGGTTGAGCAGCTTGCTTCCTACGAGTTCGCTGTGATAGTAGCCATGTTCATGAATAAAGCGTATGCTCTTCATTAATTCTTCGGGCGTGGTATTTTTGCTCAGGTATCCATGAGCCCCTAATGTAATCATTTTGAGAACAGCGAATTCAGAGTCGTGCGCGCTAACCACCAGTGCGCGAATTTCTGGCCAGTTATTCACCAGTTCTTGCATTGTTTCATAACCACTCATACCCCGCATTTCTATGTCCAGAATACAGAGATCCGGCTGCACAGCCCCATTCTTTAGCGCGTCAAGGAAGTCGCCGCCATGTTCAAATTCTCCCAGCACCGAGATGCCGGGGAAGGAATTGAGAATAGTTGCGATCCCTCTTCTGAACATTGCATGGTCGTCAACGATTGCCAGTTTGATTGTCTTTTCCTCCATTAGCTTTGACAGGCATTGTAATGAATATTCGGGTACCCTCTCCCGGGGCTGACTTTACCTGTGTTTGTCCCCCCATAATTTCAATTCTTTCCTGCATATTTAGTATCCCGATACCTGCTTCGGGAGAGGCTTTAGCAGGGTCGAACCCGCGGCCGTTATCAGCTACCAACACACTCAGGTTACCTCGCTCACAATTTAGAACAATTTGAAACGATGTAGCCCGTGAGTGCCGGTAGATGTTTCGCATGGCTTCCTGCAAGACCCTAACAAGACTTACTTCATCTTCAGGATCAAGTTGAAAAGAATCACCCGTTATCCTGAGCGAACCCTTCATCCTGCACTGTTGCCCGAGGCGTTCGATTTCATCCTGCACTGCTTTAGCCAACCCAATTTTTTTCACAAACTGATCGTTCAGGGAATGACTTAATGAGCGCATGTCTGCGATTGCAGTTTCCAGGCAGTCGATCAGTGCATGCCAGGAAGTTTTGTCGGGAGCGTCTGCAACTTCATTCTGCAGGGCAGTTGCATGCATCTTTGCTATTAGTACCGATTGTACAATGTTTTCATGAAGTTCCCGGGAAAGTTTTCTCATCGATTGCTCCTGGACCCTTCTCCTGCTTTCGAGCAGCTGGTTCTGGAAATCGAATTCCAGTTGCTGTTTCTCGAGCTCGGACCTATGCTGTTTGCGACTGTTTAGCACAACCAGGCCAACCAGTCCGAATACCAGCAGACTAATGAGCAAAGTTCCTCCC
>JAFAAT010000175.1 GCA_023426425.1 Bacteroidota bacterium
TAAAAGCATAGACCATTGAGAATGCAAGTTGACCCTGATGATGCTTCCTATACACCGGATCCTTTTGGAAATAGCTCAGGGTGTCATGCATCCATCCCATCATCCATTTCAGATCAAATCCCAATCCGCCTGAACCCACTGGATGCGTCACTCCAGGATAGGCTGTTGATTCCTCTGCTGCAGTGAAGCTGTCCGGGTGAAACTGATGCACCGCATTATTGAACTCCTGAAGAAAGTGTATCGCATCAAGATTTTCTCTTCCACCAAATTCGTTTGGCTCCCACTCACCATGATTTCTTGAATAGTCCAGATAAAGCATCGATGCAACTGCATCCACTCTCAATCCATCAATGTGAAACTTGTCCAGCCAGTACAGTGCATTCGAAATAAGAAACGAGCGCACTTCATTTCGTCCATAGTTGAATATATATGACTTCCAGTCCGGGTGATATCCCTTCCTGGGATCCGGATGCTCATACAGATGCGTCCCATCAAAATACACCAGCCCATGCTCATCGCTTGGAAAGTGTGAGGGGACCCAATCAAGGATAACTCCAATGCCAGCTTTATGCAATTCATTCACCAGGAACATGAAATCCTGCGGGGTGCCAAACCTGCTTGTTGGCGCAAAATATCCTGTGATCTGATAACCCCAGGAACCGAAAAATGGATGCTCCATTACAGGCATCAACTCCACATGGGTAAATCCCATGTACTTACAATAGCCGGGTAGATCCCTGGCCAGCTCCCGATACGTCAGGAACATGTTATCCGCCGTCTTCCGCCAGGAACCCAGGTGCACTTCATAAACCGACATAGGACGGTTCAGAGGATGGGTTTTGCCGCGTTCTTTGATCCACTTAGTGTCTGTCCACTTAAAATCCAGCCCCCACACTACACTTGCAGTAGCCGGCGGAGTTTCCCAGTGAAATGCATAGGGATCACCTTTCTCCACCTGATAGCCATTGTGGGACTCAATAAAGTACTTGTAGTACTCACCCTGCCCAAGATCAGGTATAAACAGTTCCCAGATTCCTGAGGAATCCCACCTCACGTTCATTTTATGGCTCCCTCTGTCCCAGCCGTTGAAGTTACCAACCACTGAGACATATCGGGCATTAGGAGCCCACAAAGCAAAATAGGTTCCTTTCACCCCGTCGAACTCTGCGATATGGGCACCAAATTTCTGATACAGGTGAAAATGTTTTCCTGCACGAAAAAGATCAACATCAAAATCTGTAAACAGGGAAAAATGAGTTTGGTGACTGCTTTTCGCAAAGGTCTGCAGACTTTTTGATGTAGTATCCATTTGCTGTTCAAGGGTATCCTTGTCCTCCACGGTAACAGCCACCTCCTTCAAAGTATCCTCGTCAATATTTTGCTTTTTTATCCGCTTCGCCATGTTAGTATCTTTTCAGTTTCCAGAGTTTAATTTCTGCGCTCATGCCAGACTACTAAGCCTTCACATATCGTCCGGCTCGAGCTTTCTCCATTATCGCTTTAATCCCCCGCAAGGGAATCACCACCCAATCCGGTCTGTTATTGAGCTCATAATTGAGTTCATAGATTGCTTTCTCCAACAGGTAAGTCTGCAACAACACTTCGAGGTCGTCTTTATTTTCGGGTATGAACGGACTGCCAGCAACAGTTTCCAGGTAGGCCTGCATGAAGAATCCGCTCATGTAGTGATACCACTGCTCTGCAAATGGCAGCAGCTTGTCCAGATCTTTCTCTCTGATCTGGTCATTCAAAAACAAGCCCCCATACGCTGCATAGTGAAAAGACCGGATCATGCCGGCCACATCCCGGAGTGGAGAACGCTTCAATCTTCGCTCACTATAGCTACGTGCAGGCTCACCTTCAAAGTCAAGTATCACAAAGTCCTTACCGGTATATAACACCTGCCCAAGGTGGTAGTCTCCATGAATTCTGATCTTAACTGCATCAAACTTCTTTGTGTAGATACGTTTTAGCACCTGCAGTATTTCCTCTTTCATCGAAAGGATTTCCTCAGCCTCCTTCTTCACAGAGCCATGTAGCTTTTTCAGGTTTCGGATCTGGTTCTGAAATGTCGCCCGGACCAAAGACTGAAAGCCGGAAAATAGCGACCGCTGATAATGAAGAGAAAACTCCTCAGGCACAAAATCGGTGTTGTCAGTAGCAGCAGCAAGTGCAAGATGCATCTCCCCGGTGCGCACACCCAGCAGTCTGACGCGCTCGGCCACTGTCGCATCAAGTATCTCCTTCATTTCTTCCGGCACATCTTCATAAAGCGCAGGTGCAGTCAGACTTCCACGCAGCTCAAGTTCCAACAGATGCTTCCTGTCACCAGACAGTATCTTCTCGTTAAAGCTTCTCAGGCGATCCAGCATTAATGTCCAGGCATCACCGCTACTTTCCACCATTTCCTGCACCATGGCCAACACCATCGACTTCCCACCGCGACGCCATTCTATCGATCCCATAAACTTCGGGATATGTGGGAATCCCGCAGACTCTGACAGGTATTCTGTGATTTCCAGGTCTGGGTTTATGGCCATATCTACCTTCCGGTAGATCTTCATAAAGAACTTGTTGTCAAAAACTAAAGATGTATTGCTCTGTTCCGCAGATAATATGCGCGAACGTACCTTATCATGCTCTTTTTTGTACTTCTTCAACACTTTGCTTGCGCCGAAGACAATTTCACTATTGCGCAGCGACAGACTTTGTCCGCTACAAAGACGGTCAAACAATTCGGTCTGAAAAGCATACCCGAACACTGCATCATACAACACACCCTGTACACCTTCAACCGTTAGCCTGCACACTGCAGCCTGAGGACAGTTTTCCTGCAGCTTTTCAGCAACAGTCATGTCGCCAAAGCTAACCGCAAGTTGGTATAGTTCAGGGAGTCCGCTTTCATAAGTAACTTCAATCAGGAGCAACACCGCATCGAAGTCACTCATCGGCATCCTGGCGGTGTCTGTAATCTTTATATTCTGCACGAGCCTGCCCTTACCACCAAACCACCGCATTTTCATCAGGTACTGTGGCAATATGGTGTTCTCAAGAGCCATCAACGTGTTTGAACTTGTAATGTCTTTCCACTTATTGAGCTTCAGCGCAGGCAGCTCTTTACTTTCTCTTGCACCAGGATGTACCTTCTCTAAGGCAAACCACTGGCAGTCATGTGGCCCTAATGTGAAGAAATACGGACTATCTTCCTTAATTGCAGGGAACTTGTTCTTGCTAAATACCTCTACAGGCAGAAAACCCTTGTATTCTGCGAGGTCCAGTTCCACCGGCTGTATGTAGCGCGAAAGGTTCACTATCACCAGCATCGTCTCTTCCTCATAGGTACGGGTGAACGCAAGAATCTTTGGATTTTCAGCATTGATGAATTTCATATCACCACGACTGAATGCTTTGTACTTTTTCCTGGTATCAATAATTCGCCTCATCCACCAGAGCAATGACGAAGTATTGCGGCTCTGGTTCTCCACATTTACAGATTCATAGTGATACTCCGGATCAAGTATCACAGGCAGGTAAAGCTTGTGCGGGTTGCACTGCGAAAAGCCAGCATTGCGGTCTGCACTCCACTGCATAGGCGTGCGCACTCCATCCCTGTCACCCAGGTAGAAGTTATCACCCATACCTATTTCATCGCCATAATAAATCACAGGTGTACCCGGTAATGAAAATAAAAGGTAGTTCAGCAGCTCAATCTTCTTCCTGTTGTTGTCCATAAGTGGTGCCAAACGATGCCGGATACCCAGGTTAATTCTCGCCTTCGGATCACGCACATACACCTTGTACATGTAGTCACGCTCCTCATCCGTCACCATCTCCAGCGTAAGCTCATCATGGTTACGAAGGAAGATCGCCCATTGGCAGGTCTCAGGGATATCCGGCGTCTGGTCAAAAATGTCTGTGATAGGGTAGCGGTCTTCCATTTGCAGGGACATAAACATCCGGGGCATGACAGGGAAGTGATAGTTCATATGACATTCATCCCCGTTGCCAAAATAGGATGCCGAGTCTTCTGGCCACATGTTGGCTTCCGCCAGCAGCAACGTACCAGGATATTTTTTATCTACATGGGCTCTTAACTTCTTCAGAAATGCGTGCGTCTCCGGCAGGTTTTCACAATTGGTACCTTCTCTTTCAAAAAGGTATGGCACAGCGTCCAGGCGAAACCCATCTACCCCCAGGTTGCACCAGTAGTCAATCATCTTGAACACTTCCTGTTGCACTGCAGGATTATCATAGTTCAGGTCCGGCTGGTGATGAAAAAACCGGTGCCAGTAGTATTGCTTTGCCACGGGGTCCCAGGTCCAGTTACTTCCTTCGAAATCCTGGAATATGATCCGCACGCCTTTGTACTTCTTAGGATCATCCGACCATACATAATAGTCTCTTTCCTTAGATCCCTTTGGCGCCTTCCTTGCCCTTTGAAACCAGGGGTGCTGATCCGAAGTATGGTTGATTACAAGCTCTGTAATCACTTTCAGCCCGCGCTTATGAGCTTCACTCAGCAATTTCTTAAATTGCTTGATATCACCGTATGCTGGATTGATACTGTAGTAGTCGGCAATATCATATCCATCATCCTTCAAAGGCGAAGGGTAAAACGGCAAGACCCAAATGGCCGTCACTCCCAGGTTCTGCAGATAGTCCAGCTTTTCCATCAAACCGTTAAAGTCACCAATTCCATCTCCGTTGCTGTCATTAAAAGCCTTGATGTGCAGCTCGTAAATAATGGCATCCTTATACCAGTGTAGCCTGTCGTCCAATGTTTTTCTTTCGGCCATAGCTTTTGTTAGTTCAAATATTTTGTTCAACCCTGAATATATGCGCAGGCATTGCGTATGGATCCAGTTCAACATAGTTCCACTCACCCTCCCAACGGTATTTATCCCCGCTCAGAAGATCACGCACCAGGTATGGCCTTGAAGGATCTATTCCAGCTGCCTCGAACGGAACCCGCACAGTCGCAGCCTGGGAATGCCAGGAGTCCAGGTTGACCACAATAATCAAGGTGTTCCCGCTGCGCTTGTCGCTTTTGATGTAGCAAATGACCTGGTCGTTGTTCGTATCCGCAAACGCTATGTTATTGGTATCATGAAAAGCAGTATTCTCCCTGCGAATCCTGTTAACCCTGGTAATAATCTCCCCTATCCTGGTGTACGCGTTCCAATCCCAATGTTTAAGCTCATACTTTTCATTGTCGATGTATTCTTCTTTGTTCGGCATGGGCTGCGTATAGCCAAATTCATATACCGGCCCATACAGCCCGTAATTCGAAGAAAGTGTCGCCGCCAATATCAGTCTCCTGATCAGTGCGTTCTCACCACCATAGGTAATTTCAGGGGGAAGTATATCAGGTGTATTAGGCCAAAAATTCGGACGGAAGTAATAGCGCATATCGGTCTTCGTCAACTCCGTCATATACTCCTCCAACTCCTTTTTGGTGTTTCTCCAGGTGAAGTAGGTATAGGACTGATTAAATCCAGCCATGGCCAGCCGCTCCATAACTCTGGGTCGTGTAAACGCCTCAGCGAGAAATATAATCTCTGGATTCTTTGCTCTTATCTCGCGGATACACCATTCCCAAAAAGCGAACGACTTGGTATGAGGGTTATCAATCCTGAAAATAGTAACACCCTTATCTATCCAGTATTCAAGCACACTTCTCAACTCATTCCACAGGTTCTGCCAGTCTTCTGTCTCGAAGTTGAAGGGAAGTATGTCTTCATATTTCTTGGGCGGGTTCTCGGCATATTGCACGGTACCGTCAGCCCGCCATTTAAACCATTGCGGATGTTGCTTTACGTAGGGGTGGTCCGGTGCCCATTGATA
>JAFAAT010000286.1 GCA_023426425.1 Bacteroidota bacterium
GATTGCTCCTGCGTCTTCGCAATTGTGCCCAACAAAATTCCATATCCGATAGCCGCAAAACCAGTAAACAAGGCGACGACACTCATCAAACCAATGTTACCACCCACATTGAGTGCTGGTAAACCAAAATACGGAAAGACAAAAACCGCCACACCCAGCATCAGAAAAAACTGTATCATGCAGATGATAAGGTAGGTCAGTGTTTTGCTGGCAAGCACTAATCCATTTGAAACCGGACTGATACGCAAACGTACATATGTACCCTGGTTTTTTTCTTTTACAATATTTATGGAAAGAGGAACAACCACAAAGAAGATAGCAAACAACGTCCATGCTGCGACATTGTGCTGCACTGAGTTCGGCAATATCTCAGCACCGTCCATTTCTGGTCCAACTTCCCTGAATGTGATGAAATCTTCCTGCTCAATGATTGAATGCTCGTCGCCTAGCTGATCCTGGAAAGTCGTATAAATTGACTGTGTTTCCACCTGCGCAACCATCTTCTCTATTACATTTATAACGCCGTTTCTGAAGCCCATCTGAACTGCAGGATCAAAGTAGAGTCTTACTTCCTTTCCTTGAACTGCCTTCACATCCTCCGTTTCCTTAAACGGATTTATTACTCCTATACTGCTGACAATTCGCTCCACATTCTGATTCACCTTCATCTGCAAATCCGAACTTAAATCCCTTGGAATGACTACAGCCAGCTTATACCTACCCTTAAAAATCAACTCTTTCGCCCGGGCTTCCGTAATTGCGCTCCCATCAAGCTCAGTGATTACGTCAAAAGCCCCACTATGTTTCATATTCGCATTAATAGCGGCCGACACCTTACCGCTGTCCTGGTTCACCAGGAGAATAGGTATCTTGGTGTTGTTCACTTTCTGGAAAGTGCTGTCCTGAATAAGTGTCACAGTGACAATCAGCACAAGTGGCATTACAAACAGGATTATCACGCCGCCAAGGTCTCTCTTGAGCAGTAAAAACTCCTTCCTCAATCCGCCAAATAATCTATATAGCATCACGTAGGGTTTGTCCGGTCAATGCAATAAATACGTCTTCAAGATCCCTCGCATCAGGAATATCCAGAATCAATTCAGCCGGTGTTCCTTCTGCATAGATTCTACCCATATCAATAATTGCGATCCTGGTACAAAAGTCCTGTGCCTCAGATAGATGGTGCGACGTGTAGATAATAGTAGTGCCTCCTCTGTTTAACTCTTTCAAAAAGGATAATATCGCCTTTCTCGATTGCACATCAGTACCAACAGTAGGTTCATCAAGAAAAAGAATTTTTGGTTGATGTAAAACTCCTGCAATCAGGTTTACCCTTCTCTTCATTCCCCCTGAGAATGTCTCCAGCAACTTGTCTGCAAACTTCGTTAGACCAAGCAGATAAAGAGACTCATCAATCTTATCCTCCAATGCCTCTCCTTTCAAACCATACATGCTGCCGAAATATCTTAGGTTCTCTCTGGCCGTGAGTGTCGGATACAATGCATACTCCTGTGGAACAACGCCTATGATCTTCCTGATTTTCCGCGCGTCCCTTCGGAAACTCATCCCACAGATTGTATACGCTCCTGAAGTGGGCGCAATTAAACCGCAAAGAATAGAAATCAGCGTGGTTTTGCCTGCCCCATTCGGCCCGATCAGCCCGAAAATCTCTCCCTCATCAACTGACAACGACAACTCCCTCAGACAGTAACTGGCTGCCTTCTTATATTTCTTTGTCAGACGGGAAATTTGAATTACTGAATTCACTGTGATCAGATTGAATAAACTACCTTTTTCAACTCTGTAAAAAACTTCCTTTCTCTCCCGGCAATTACCAACAATTGGTCTGCAATCTCCTCGTATGCATCCTCAAGCGTGCTGCGGTTCTTATATACACGCGAAGCCTCTACTGCAAAATCCCTCCACAAATCACCTAGTGCAGTCATTTCATGTGATAATTCTTTCAGACGATGACTACCCACTATCACAGAGGCTTCCTGTAAAAACGCCGCGTAAATAAATCGAAATCCTCCTCCGCCTGTCCCTATCTCCTCCTGCATTCTAACCATTTGTGCTAAATAATGATTAGCTTTTTTCACTCCATGCTTCGATGGCCAACGTCTGATGTGTCTTGCCAGGTACTTCATCCCCCGCGTCCCCACAAGAGGTACGGGAGCAAGCATGTTTCTGCAGGTGTCTTTTATCCCGCTGATTACTGCATCTTTCAAATCCGGGTCTGAAGGGACTTGAAGCAAACTATACATCTGCCCTCTTGGCGCGAAAGCTCCCTTAGCAAAACGCACTTTATTCAACTCTTCCTCAGTTAGTGTAGTCACAGTCTCCATCACCGGGTCGCTAATCAGATAACCAGCCTCAGTCTTTCCATAAACCACAAGATTATGGGCATTAAAATGAAACCGATACTCGTCAGGAAAATAGGAGAGTTGATAAACGCCTACCTGCAGCCCCGTTGGGATTTTGTTTATGATATTTTCATCAAGAGCTTTTTGCGCCTCTTCAACCCGTCTGAACTTTCGCCTCCTAATCTGAAGGCCTAATCTTTTCGCAACTTTCTTGAAAATCAAACCCGGCAAAGTACGGTAACTTATCGCCGGTGCATAATTCACTTTTACAAAAGGAAGGTAAACAAAGAATAACCCTGATCCTATTCCAAAAGCCAAAGGCTCACTGATGTTCAGCCCCTTGTTCCTCAACAAATTCGAGACCACACCGTTTTCGCAGTGAGCAGATTGATGATGGGTGAAAACAGTTTGCATTACTTCGGCTTAAATTGTTTTAATTCAGCGATACTGATGTCAAACGCAGCGGCATACTTAATCAATATCCTATCACTCAGCTTCGCAAAAACCTCCGGTCTGAAATGCCTCTTTACACGCCACTTCCACATACCTACGTACTGGGACAATATCGCCACGTCCATCCTGTGAACTTCCATATAATATACAAGGGGACTTACCTCTCCCCGTTCAACTCGCATCCCCGCAATTCTTATCCGCTCATTGATCTCCTCGAGTGAATTCGAAAGGGCGATGGTCTTAGGCGCCCAACCAGAGCTCTTCGCCGTCGTGTAATTACCTTCCTCGTCAGTCGCATAAATCAACTCCCTCACGTTGCCCTTCGAAAGGCTGCTTTCATCCTGTGGAACCTCCTCTATCTTCATCCTGCGCTCGTTTATTTATGACTTACCTCTGCGACATTAATATTCCCGCAGTAATAAATTGATTTCTCCTTCAGAAATGAGTTCTCCCAAATCAAAGGTCCGAAAACTCATCGTACAATACCTATAATCATCCGTAATATAATCTGATGACAGACTGGCCTTTGTTGTAATTGTTTTACCCAATGCCGGCAGCGTAAATATCTGTATATTCTTCAATGCACTTATGAAGCCAACTACTTTGACTCCTTCTATTGAATTATTTCTTTCATCTACAAAATAACTCTTCGCTGTAATTGCAGAACAGGTTTGTGCGGCATGTTCAATCAATCCTATCTCAGACATAAAACAGTTGTCAAGGAAAATATTGTCATCTTTTATTTCAAAAATGGCCTCAACGGTATTGTCATCTATGCTTAATGCTTCATCCACCATTAAAATGGGAGTGCGATGCGGCAAAAAAGATTTTAAGTCTATGGCTGGAATCATCATTGTTTCTCGCACTTACTTCGCTATCACTGTTTTTAATTGACCTTTCGCTATTTCAACCCCATCAATTTCTGAGCGGACATCCACCAGGGATATTCCGGCAAACTCCTGAAGTATCGTAATGGTTGTCCTGATCTCCTGATAAAGCTTCGGCAACTGAATGATTTCAATATCCTTTATAGTACCCAAATACCCCATTGGAGGTGGTAATTCCCTAAGAAAAAAACTATAACCAGTATGCAATGCCGCAGTCTGTGCCATGTGCTCTATCACTCCTGCTTCAGCAAGGACATCGTCACAAAAAAAAATATTGGTGCGCTCAACTTTCAATCCTGCCGTCAAGCTCGTTTCAGAAAAATGGTACATTTTATCCATCATCACGAATGGAGCTTTCTGAGGCAACAGCCTTTCCACAAACTCCTTCCCATATGCAGTATCAAATGTTTCCAACTCTTTTCTTTAAACAATGACTTCTAATCCCTACAGTAGCACTCAATCTAAACAACAGTCAAATATGCATATGCATAAGAAAACCTTCCACTCTCAGGAACAGATAGAAATATTCTGTCCCCCTTCCTCAGCTTTCCGGAGTTCATTAACTCTTCCAAAGCCAGATAGATAGATGCCGATCCCACATTCCCGAGCCGATTTAGGTTCAGAAACCATTTATCCTCAGAAATATCAAATCCAGCTTCCGCAAGTGCATCCTTCAACTTATCGGCGAAATAAAAAGAGGATACATGCGGAAGGAACCAATCAATCAGATCACATGTGATCTGATGCTTGCGAAGTGTATCACGGAAACTTTCAACGCCCTTTACCAGGATATACTTATCAAGCAACTTAATATCCTGCTTAATAGAAAAAATGGATTCTTGCAACCATTGATCCGGACTATAATCACTCCAGGACACGATCTCCCCGTTTTCTGATTTCTCCCCCCCGGCATACATACAGGTTTCCAGCTCATGAGCATAGGAATAGGCATCCATCCACTCAATCTTCAATGAAACTTCGCCTCTCGGCACTCGCTCCAGCAAAAAAGCTCCAGCACCATCTGAAAGCATCCAGCGAAGGAATTCCTTCTTGAAAGCAATAATAGGCTGATGCTCCAGCAGACTTAAATGTTCCGCTTCTGCCTGGTACTTTTCAGACTTTAGCCAACTCGATACACGCTCAGATCCTGTACAGACCGCATTGTTAGTGTTGCCCGACCTCACCGACAAATACCCGAATTTCAAAGCATTCATTCCTGCGCAACAAATTCCTGTTGAGGAATTTAGCTCAATTGACTTATTACCGAGCAACCCATGTACCATAGCAGCATGAGATGGAAGCATCTGATCTGGCGTGGATGTGCCGCAACTCAACAATTCCATATCAGTAGACGAAAAAGATGAGTCGAATAACTGACTTACTGCAGCAGAAGTCAGCGCTGCATTGCTGTGTGTACTATTCCCTTCCTTGTCAAGTGCATAGTACCTGTTTTCTATCCTGCTATTCCTGAGCACAATCTTTCTGCCCTTCCCTCCGGTGCCGTTTACCAACCCGAGGTAAGCCTCCATTTCATCATTAGATACGGGACTGTTCGGCAGGTACTTTCCACTCTTTGTAATATAAACATCAAACATAACTGCTAACTATGGTAAACTGTCTGGTAGTACAACCTTTCCTGCTTTCTTTTATTCAAACCAATCGGATAAGTCAAAATAAACAAGATATACACTATAGGTGACACCAGCCAAATGGCCACCCATAGATAAATATTAAAAACTTTTAGCCACACCGCCCTGCTCTGCGTTCTCCGGCTTATAAACTGCGACCACTTCGCAAATA
>JAFAAT010000287.1 GCA_023426425.1 Bacteroidota bacterium
TCCTCTTTTTTGCCGGGCTATAGTTCTGCCCTTGCTATCCTGGTAGAAGGACAGATTTCCGATGGAGCCGCGCGAAAACCGGATAGGTGATGTTACGAGAGCCATTGCTCAAACGATTTAGAGTTTAATGATGTATTTTTACATCTAAGGTAAAAAGAAAATTGCGAATATAAATGATTGATTTAGATATTATGCCTGTTGATAGAAAAGCATGCTTAACGGCCCGACACCTGAAGAAATGCATGATGACCATTTTAAATATAAATCTTTTTGCTAGGAGCGGTTTTTTCGCAGCTTAGGTAGGGCTCAGGCGTAGTATCTGGCGGATGGGTGTATGACATAGGCAAGGAGTAAACAGGTAGGTAAGAAGTAGTAAACAACAGGTAAGCAGCGGGGAGGCAACGGGGATGCGGCAAGAAAGGTTGGTGTTAACCTTAAACCTTTTGAAAATTGCGCGGTGTAGCAGTTAGCGATGAGACTAAGGTATTCTGGAAGACCGGATTGCCTGATCATGCCCTTCGATGCAAATACCCGCGCAACTTCCACAAAGGCAAAAGAGATTTTTTTATACCCGTTGAGGTATAATTAGGTGGCTATTCCTATTTTATACCTCATAAGGTATATTTGTAGGAAAATTTGTAACTTTATATCATAAAGGGTATAAAATGGAACTCAGATCTTTCCTGAAATCTAAGCGTAAGGAGCATCAGATGACGCAGGAAGAGCTTGCAGCTAAGGCAGGAGTCGGATTGCGCCTGGTGCGGGAGATAGAACAAGGAAAGTCGAGCATGACAATGGGAAAGGTGAACCAGGTGTTGGCACTCTTTGGCGCTGAGCTTGGTGTGGTGACTAAGCCGAAGGCAGAAGAATAAAAAGGGAAAGGTGTATTATCAGCCGGAACGATCTAAGAACCTAATGAAGGTTACACCTTTGCATATGACCAGGCCTTCGTTGATAGCAAGTCTACTAAACCATTCAGCTTGGTTTCCTCTCGAAATATCGTTAGTGCCTGACCATAACAGCGTAGACAGTAGCGAAGAGTAATCCGACTATTAGCAGAATTATTACTACCGTCATGAACTGGAGTGAAAGGATTCGGCCGGCAGTGATAAATGAACTTTCATAGTCGCGGATCAGGACTTCCTTTACCTTTCGCCTGCTGCGAAGGTTGGCGTAGAGGTAGACACCCCCCAACAGGGAGAAATACGCTTTTCCTAAAAATTCTATGAATACCAAACCAGGAAAATCCACCTGGGCGCAGTTAAAAAGCCAATTCTGTCGATAACTAAAGTACAACTTTCTAAAGGGTATAACAACCTACACCTTAGAACACCACCGCCCCCGAAACCGGGGGCGATGGTGATATCTTTGGTGAGAAGTACTAATATCTTGAGTTTCCACTGATAGATGAGGTGTAGTCTGAGCGGCCATTGAGACTGTCGACTACTGGAGAGGTTTCGATCAGACCATTGATGTTTTGCTTCCAGTGGAGTGTGCCGTCATAAGGGTTGACGGAGTAGAGATATTTATCGTGGCTGCCGAAATAGACCTTGTTGTCATAGACCATTGGCGAGGACTTGATGAGGGCACCAGTGGGGTATTCCCAGCGGACATCGCCATCGATGATGTTGATAGCATACATCTTGAAATCGTAGCTGCCCACGAAAAGAATCTGATCGTAAGCATAGGGAGAAGAGACAATGCGCTCGCCGGTGGTGATGACCCATCTTGGCTGGTGGGCTTGCTTATCCAGGCAATATAATTTGTAGTCTTCGCTGCCGAAGATCAGGTTGCCGCCGTAGGAAATAGGTGAGCTTTTGATGGCGCCGCCGGTAGTGTAGGTCCAGGTGCCGGTGCCATCGAAGATGCTAATGGCGTGCATGGTACCGCTGTTGTCACCCACATAAACCAGGTTGTCGGCGATTACAGGTGAGGAGTAAACCTGACCGCTGGCAGTGTATTCCCATACTTTGAGACCGTCTTCCTTGTCGAGGGCGTAGACCTTGCCATCGTAGCTGCCGAAGACCAGCAGGGTGTCGAAGGATGTGGGGGAGGAGTAAATGAAATCACCCGTGTTGTGGATCCATTCTACAGTGTCCGCATCGGCGTCGATTGCTATCATGTCGTTACCTGCAGCGATGTAGACGAAGCCGTCCTGACCATAGGGTGTGGACAGCATTTGTTTGTTGAAGTCGAAGCGGCTTTTTATGGAACCGCGCTTTGCGTCAAGCTTGTAAAGGGTACCGTTTTCTGCGGCCACGAACAGATTTTCGCCCAGCACCAGTGGAGCTGCCTGAATGTTCGCACCTGCGTTGAATTCCCATTTCTTTTCACCTGTCTGAGGGTCGAGGGCATAGAGGAACTGATTCTGGCTACCGATAAACATGGTAGGGCTGAATTCTTCCGGAAATGGCTCGTCTTTGCTGAATTCCTTTTTACAGGCTGTGGTGAAGAGGGTAACAGAAGCAGTGAGTATAAAGAGCAGTTTCTTAAAAGGTTGCTGCATAGCGCAATTTGTTAGTTGATTGATATTAATGCAAAATAGGTGTTTTCCGTTTTTATTACAAGCAAGCGCCTAATAAAAAATCCGGCCTATATAGAAGACCGGATTCTTTATTGATTCGTTAGGTAGCCTCTAAGCCGCCATGAGTTTTGCTTTCTGGCGCTTCACCTGGTTTACCATTGAATCGAAAGCTTTGTCGAAAGACTCTTCGAAAGTCTTGCTGGACTGCTTGACGAAGTAAGAATGTTTGGGGACATAAACCTTGATCTCTGCGATCTTGTCTTTGATCTGATGCGACAGGTTATCGAGTTTGAGGTAAACCTCTACATTGATGATGTGGTCGTGGAAGGTCTTTAGCTTTTCAATCTTAGCATGTACATGATCTAACAACCGGCTGTCTGCATCAAAGTGCACTGTCTGAATTTGCACGTTCATAGTTTACATTTTATGGTTAGAAAAATTGAACTACCCTCGCGGGTGATTCAGTTTATGGATTTCTTTCAGTTTGTCAATGTTGTTATGCGCATAGATCTGGGTAGCTGCAAGACTGCTATGGCCCAGCAGGTCTTTAATTGCCTGAATATTAGCGCCTTTGTTCAATAAATGCGTAGCAAAAGAATGCCGCAGTACGTGTGGGCTCTTCTTTTTTAACGTTGTTACAAGACTCAGGTAGTTTTTCACTGTGCTATATACATAATCAGGGTATAAAGGTTTACCATTTTCCAGTACCAGCAAATGATGGTGGTCATGAGAAACAGTGTCTTTCTTCAGCTTTATGTATTCTTTAAGTCGACCCTGCATTTCTGTACTAACGGGGACGAGGCGTTCTTTATTGCCCTTTCCCAGGATGCGAATCTGGTGGAGCCCCCACTCTATGTCGGTTTCCTTTAGTTGAATCAGTTCGTTACGCCGCATGCCGGTCTGGTAGAGGAGTTCGCAGATAAGGCGGTCTGTAGCGCCTTTCAACCCTTCCCCGAATTGCAGTTCCTCGAAAAGCAATTCCGCTTCTTTTTCTTTGATATAAGTTGGCAGGCGCTCCGGGAGGCGGAGGGCGTGAAGCTTGCGCACAGGATTTTTGGTGAGGACCTGTTGGCGTAGCAGGAATTGGAAAAATGAGTTGAGGGACGAGATCTTCCGGTTTACTGAGCGGGCGGCTAGTCCCTGGTCGGTAAGGGTGGCGAGCCAGCTCCGGATGTGGAAGTGAGAGATTTCGTGAACGTCTGCTACGGGGAACTGCTGGTCGAGGTATTCCCTGAACTGAGAAAGGTCTTTATGGTATGCTGTCAGCGTGTGTTGAGCGTATCTTTTCTCAAACCGCAGGTACCGTATAAAATCATTTTGCCTTTGCTCCAACACCATAAATAAGTAAACCTGGTCTTGTAAATATAATAATTTACAGGACCAGGCGAAAGTTATTTTTGTTGTCGGAAAGCTAAATCTTAATCCTCGAACTTACCAGAAGCCATCTGCTGGCGGTAAATTGCTTTCAGGATTTCTGTACGGCGTCTTACAGAAGGTTTGGTGAAAGACTGGCGCTCACGCAGTTGGTTCAACGTGCGGGATTTTTCGTACTTCTTCTTGTACTTCTTCAGCGCTTTATCAATGTTTTCGCAGTCTTTTGAATCAATAATCAACATAGTATAATACCCCCTTTTATGATTAAGGACTGCAAAGGTAGGTGTTTTTCGAATATCGACAAGTTTTAGTAGCTATTTTGTTTAATCGTTTTTACGCTGTTTTGTTTTTTTGAAACAGGTGCTTAGACATTGCATTCAGTTGTAGGGAGGAGAAATGTGGCAATCTGGTTTATTTAGATAATTTTGGAGGTAATTCTGCGTTATATATTAAGATGAGGCTGCAACTCGTATTATTCGTATTGTTTATATCTACTCTTACTTTTTCATGCAAAAAATGGAGTGATCCTGCGCCTAAGGAAGTGCCTGGCATAGGTGACCGCAAGTATTGTAATGATCCTGAGGCAGTTAACTACAACTGGGGGTTTCCGGGAGTGGCGGATAGCAGCATTTGCTATTACCCGGTAGATATCTTTAAAGGCACCTGGCTGTTTACAGACTCGGTTTATAATGACGATAATACACTGGATTCAGTAAAATCGCTGACCACTTATACGCTTGAGATAGTCCCCTTGACCACAAATCAGTTCCTGATCAAGGGCTTTTGCACCAACGGCAATGGTCTTCAATTCACCTCGACAAGAAGCGCACTGCATGTGAGTGCAGACTCACTGATAAAAGACTCAGACACCTCATTCAACTATGGGCAGTTTTTCTGCAGGACTGAGGACACACTCTCCGGCAGCATCACCCGTTCGCTGAACGACAGTACGTACAAGGAGATGTATATCAACTTAACCGTGGTGAGTGATACAGCCATTAATTTTCACAGGGGAACGGCATATAAGCAATAATGTTTACCGGAATTATTGAAGCAACAGGACGTGTGGTTAACGTGGCTCCAGGTGGCACAAACCTGGACTTGACCATCGAAACCAATATAACCCAGGAGCTGAAGATAGATCAATCTGTAGCGCACAATGGCGTGTGCCTGACTGTGGTAGAGATCGATGGCAGCAGATATAAGGTTACCGCTGTAGCGGAAACCCTGCAGAAGACCAACCTGGCCGGGTGGAAGGTGGGGGAGCTGGTGAACCTGGAGCGGGCCATGAAGGTGGGAGACAGACTTGACGGGCATTTTGTGCAGGGGCATGTGGATTGTACCGGGACCTGTATTGAAAAAAAGGAGCTACCGGGAAGCTGGCTTTTCCGGTTCAGGTTTCCCGGGGAGTTTGCAGCCTTGCTGATTGAGAAAGGTTCGGTGTGTGTAAATGGGGTGAGTCTTACTGTGTTCGACATAACCCGGACGGAATTTACCGTCACAATCATCCCTTATACATTTGAGCACACCAATTTTGGCACACTGAAGGTAGGCGATGTGGTGAACCTGGAGTTTGACGTGCTGGGTAAATATCTCCTGCGTCAGCAGGAGCTGAATTCATAATTACACATTATTATTTTGATGTTATTATTTGCTCTCCGACTTACTGATGAGTTCTTAATGACTAAGTAATGAAGCAGGGGGCGCTAACAAAAGCCGCAGCCTGCTTCAGGCAAAGAAGGGGCATAAACCTCAACGAATCCGTTCCTGTTATAGTGACCTTGGTAAACTGGCAACAAACTGTATCTTCGTAACAAGCATTTTAGTACACACAAAAACTCGTTCATGCGCCTGCGCTTTCTCTTGTTGTTCCTCCTTTTAGTGCTGCAGTTACCATCTTTCGCACAGAGAAGAATTCTGAACATGCCGGAGCACGACGACAAGAAGTATTATTTTGGCATCACCTTCGGTGCGAACATGTCCCAGTACCGGATCAAGTATTCGAACTCATTTGTAGAGAATGACACGTTTAAAGTCATTCAGCCGCTGTGGAGTCCGGGTTTTAACCTGGGACTGATGGCCAATCTGAGGCTGAATAAGTTTATAGACCTGCGATTTGTGCCTTCCCTCTCCTTCGCAGAGAAGAAAATTGCAATGACCTTTGCCTCTGACAGCACCTCTACCCGATCGATTGAGTCTATCTACATGCACCTGCCACTCCAGCTTAAATTCAAGAGCGACCGTATCCGGAACTTCCGGTTTTACGGGTTGTTGGGCGGAAAGTTTGACTATGATATGGCTGCGAATGCGCGGTCGCGCAGGGCAGATGAATGGCTGAAAGTGAAGCCGGTGGATATTGGCTATGAAATTGGCTTTGGCTTTGAGTGGTACTATCCCAACTTTATTTTCTCGCCTGAGATCAAGCTGAGCCAGGGCCTGGGCAATCAGATCTTCCATGACAGCAGCGTTCCGCTGACGAATGCGATTGATGTATTGAATACGAGGACGATCGTGATTTCAATACATTTGGAAGGGTGATTTTGTTGTTGAACCCTTTATGCAGTGAATCGTCGTTCTGATTAGTTTATTTGTGGAGATGTTGATTTGTGGAGGCGTGTAGGTGGAACTCATAAAAAAAACAAAGACACGAAAAAACGCAAAAACACTGGAGGCAATCCCTACCTCCCCCCTACCTGAGCCATGCCTCCTTGCTGTCTCCTTGCTGTCTCCTTGCTGTCTCCTTGCTGTCTGCTTGCTGAGACTCCCTGTAAATTGACACACCATTTGGGTGACCTCATCATATTATATTTATCCTACTGATGAAAGGCCCGTTTTTTACGCCTGAAAAAACTTTTTTTAAAATTTCTTTCCGCGCCTGGCGCGGCTTTCA
>JAFAAT010000315.1 GCA_023426425.1 Bacteroidota bacterium
TCCGGCTGCCTTCCATTGCTGCAATGTCACCAGATGGGTGTCCCAGTCCACCAGGTTGTGTATTTGCATCAGATCAATCACCTCACGCTTCATCCGCGCAAATGATCGCTCCATCTGTTTGATGCCCTCCTCTTTCCCGTTCGTCCAAACCTTGGTTGCATAAAAGAACATTTCCGGGTGCGGTGTAGCCTGACTCGCAACTCCCACTATTTCCTCCGCATCTCCGTACATCGGTGAGCTATCAATCAAGGTGCCGCCGCCCGAAGTCAGCGTCTCAAGTATCTTCACTTGATTATCAACAGAACCCGAGGGTGGTACATCAAATACTTTCCACGTGCCGAGTCCTAGGACAGGCAGTTGTTCTCCAGTTGATGGGATTTTTCGCTGCAGCATATCTAAAACTACACAATCGGCACATCTTCTCCCAAACCCCCAGGTCCCTGCTCCGGTTGTTTGGGTGCATCATCTTCCCGCTCAACGGATATCGTACAGCTTTCCATCAAAGCAGCCACTGCACCTATCGCAGCCAGCACTGGCGCCAAAACTGCCCCCACCACACCGAACGTGAGTGGAAAGCTCATTAGCTCCTTGCCAGCCTTGTTTTTGATAGTAATCTTTCTGATGTTACCCTCCTCAATCAGCTCCTTTACCTTTTTTAAAAGCTGCTCCCCCTTAATCTCAAATGATTCATACTTAGCCATAGTTTCTTCGTTTTTCTTTTCGAGTAAAACTCATACTTAGAAGCTCCTCACGCGCTTCTCTCTGGGAATCGTCACCGATTTCGTAATTCTGCTCCCACCTCGTAGCACTTCAAACCGCAGGGTTGATCCTTCCTTCAGGTTTGTGAGATATCTCTCAAGATCACTCATAGTATCGATTTCACTGCCTTCAATTCCCACAATCACATCATTCACTTGTATGCCACCCTTCGCCGCAGGTAAGTCAGGGCTAATGTCCAGCACACGAACTCCGCCTTCATCTGCCATTTCTTCAACACGCATGCCTAGCCTCGGACCGCTTTCAAACGGATTGATATCATCAAGTATGCGCCTCAACCCCGGACCGAAACTGTAACTGTCTCCATTGGGTTCAAATTCAAAAATCCGCGATAGAGACGTTGCAGGCGCTGCATCCAGCTTTGCGGTGGTTGTATGTTCTTTCTCATCTCTTCTATAGCGGATTCTTACACTAGCTCCTGGCTCATAGCTCCTTATTGCACTGATCAGATCATTTGCATCAGAGATATAGATCGAATCCACTCTTATGATCAGGTCGCCTTTTCTAAGACCCGCCTGATCCGCGGCACTTCCTTTGTTTACTTCCACAACGTACGCACCTGCTCGATCATGTTGTGCATTTGTAACTACTCCAAGCAATGCTCTGCCCGCACCGGTACTGCCCAGGTTCGCTCCTGCACTTGTACTGGAATTCCCGGTCGCACCAGTGACTGTAATCCGTTTGTTTAGGTTAGTGGCTTCCAGGTCCCCTCGACTTGCCACCTGCTCACCGTTTACATATACGCCGTCACGGTGTATCTCAATGATCGTATTTCCGCTTCCCTGGCCGTTAATTACAATATTTTCATTCCGCTGAGCCTGGGCATATGATTGCCATGACAGGACCACTGTCACAAACAGTAGAATTGCATGTTTCATAGTAGTTTGATTTTGGATGCAAAGATATTTTCAGCCTCACTTTAGGGCTGCAAAAAATGCGTTAAAACCTTGCCATAAGGGTTCGTTGAGAGGTATAGAAGGAGTGTTTTTAAAATCAACAGCGGTTTTACTCCTGCCACAGAAACGGGAAAAGTATCACTCCAAGTATGATCACCAGCACATCCAATAGAAGTAGTGCACCAGCCAGCGTATACCACCCGGGTTGGTACACAGGTGCTACTGCTTTGAGCGCCAGGTTACTGAGCATCATCAGGATAGGTGTCACCAAAGGAAACCCGAGAATCGCCATCAGGGCTGCGTTCTGATTCGCACGTGCAGCAATCGCCGAAAGGAAAGTAAATACCGCCGAAAGACTGATGCTCCCCACTGCAGTAATCAAAATAAAAAGCCCGCTTTGAACTACTGGAAAGTCAAGAAGAATTGAAAACAAAAACAGACTCACCAGGCTCATGACCAGAAGTAAGATGATACTGTAGATCATTTTTGCGGCAAGAAAGCTTGCCGGACTAACTATGGTATAATAGTATCTGAACCTGCCGCTCTGTTCCTGAAGAAAGCTTTTCGCCACAGCATTTGTGGCAATAAACAACTGCGTGAGCCAGAATAGGGTATTCCAGGTCTTCGCCTCCGGCTGTCCACTCATCATGTAGATTACGAAAACTGTAGATCCCACATACAGCAACACGCCAAACAGTGTATGTTTCTGGCGCCATTCAATAAGCAGGTCTTTTTTTATCAGGGTGAGCGCAGCAGTCATTTCGCGCCAAAAATACTTCTTAACGTGTTCTTATTCAGAAGAAAAAATTTTGACTCAGTGTTTGGTAAATCGGGTCTAGCCTCTATCTTTGCGGTCTCAAAAGTTCTTAAACACACATGCGGAAGTAGCTCAGTTGGTAGAGCATCACCTTGCCAAGGTGAGGGTCGCGGGTTCGAGTCTCGTCTTCCGCTCATTTAAATTCCATCCCTATCAGATGGAATTTTTTGTTTGCGATAACTAAAGGCTTAAAAAGCCTCACAGGTTTCGCTATAATGTTCACCAGCCCTGGTGGCGAAATTGGTAGACGCGCAGGACTTAAAATCCTGTTCGCAGCAATGCGAGTGCGGGTTCAAGTCCCGCCTGGGGCACAAAAAGCCGGCTCTCACCGGCTTTTTCTATGCATACCCCCGAAGCTTCCACCTTTCTTTCCACGTCTGAAATTGTGATGGCCTGATCCTATATCTCGCGATGTTCCCTTCATGCAACGATAGCAGCTCAGTCTCCACAGCTTCCACAAGTCTTTTTCTGTCTCCTTCCACTATCCGCGCTGCAATTTCTTCTATCTTTTTAGCAGCCTCCCTGTAGTCCATCCCACTCACCACAATTTCTCCTACTACTTGCCTTATTTCGTTTCTATACTGGAGCCTGAATGTGTCTGGCTGCCCCAACGACTGCTGTATCGCTGCATACCTCGCCGCAGATCTTTCATAAGCCCACATAAAAACATCTTTGTACAGTTCTGTCTTATTTAGTTCATATACACCCAACAGTCCTGAGGTATATAGCTTCTCAGGCACGTCCACAAACGACAGTGGCGCCAGGTTGTGTTGGTTCAGTGGTATGTTCGCAGCAAGCCGGGAAACTCGTTTGTTCACGTCATCAAATGGCTGCAGATAGGGTAGGTGCACCATGATGAAAAATGCTTGCTCAAAAGGGTCTTCAATTTGCTCTGCTTTGTTGAGCATGAGTTCAAATTGTGCTTCTACTTTCTGCGGTATTCCCAGTGGTTCATATACACTGCCTCCTATCCGCACCTGAATATGCCTGAGCCTTCCCGTTGCTCCGGGATCGGGGAGTAGGTTCTGGGCCAGCAGCGCATGAAGGTTGGTTATGGTGTATCGGTCAAATTTTATCTCATCTGCCGCCTCTACCAAAAACTCAATGGCTTCTTTGTGGTTCAAAATCATCTGCGCATCCCAAATGGATTTTCCTTCTGCTTCTTCTCCCAGCGCAATGAGTTTCTGTGTCTCAAGCAGTGAATAGGTGTTTCCTTCCAGTCTGCTGGAGTTCCACGACAGGTCTATGAGCAACCGGTTCAGTATGTGTTTTGCATAGGTCCCCGCCGCTTGCACAGAGTTACTGGTTCTCCCCGTTTCGGCCAGCTTCGCCTTTTCCGCTGTACTTAGGTAAGTAGTGTGGTTCGGAATATAGTTTTCTAAAAACTGGTGATTATATCCCACCGGATTTCTCTTCTGTACGGATACGTTCACCGCGCTTAGTATTCTCCTCGCTTCTTCGGACAATGGAATCTCAGAGCCATAGATATGGTTGGATTCGTTAACTACTTGGTCTGCTATGGCACTATCGTAAGGCAGTGGTTTGTTCGCCACGTATCTTGTTGCATGTGATCCCCCGGTCATTCTGATTTTCCCTTCCTCGCAAAGTTGTTTTAGTCTTCTCTGCAGGCTTCTTCTTTCAATTGAAAAGTCTAACACTCGGTGGATATCTTCGATTACCACTCCAGCGGGATACTGTGCAATTGTTTGTTGTATCGATTCCAGTTGTTTTGTGACGTATTTTGCCATACGCGTCATTTTACTCCTATACGCGTCAAATATACATCTTTCCCGCCGGTTTTTCAATTATTCCGCGTCAATTTCGAATTTTTTCTTCCATTATCCAGCCGGAGTGTTTTATTTGGGGATTTTGTCATTAATGGTGCGTATTACAACCAAATATGAATCACTCAAATATTTCTATTTCATAATCCTTGCCTGCTCACCGCATCTGTCGTAATTTTCTTCTCATACTATAGTATACGCTGCTACGATCACTGCATCCTGCCTGTCTCGCTAAAATCACTGCCTGACAGGAACAGGCCCTGCCGTACCCTGTCTTATCCATTACTCACTTAAATCTAGAACTATGAAAGCTAAACTGCTATTTCTAAGGCTGGCCGTATGCCTGTCTCTTTTCTCCTTCAATGCCGGCGCCCAGCAAAATGATCAGGGCCCTTCACCCGTTGCTCAATTGGTAGCTGAGGCCCGCGCCAACTCCCGGGTCATCAATAATATCTCTCCTTTCTCGCTCTCTGCTCCAAATGCGCGTAGAAAGGGTATCGATCAGGTGGTCCAGGATGCAAGCTACCTCGAACTTCAACCTACTACCGCGCAGCAGCTTTGGAAGGACAAACCCGCATTCCTCGAAATGGCTCTGCCGCGCGAATCCGGTGAGTCTCTCGAACTGGAACTGGTTCTCCAGTCTCCTCTCGCCACCGATTTTTATGTCTCCACCAGCGAAAGCAACGACGCTCCGGTTGCCTATGAGCCCGGCGCCTACTATCGTGGCATCATCAAAGATCAGCCAGGTTCTGTCGTCGCACTGAGTGTTTTCGAAGATGAAGTAATCGCTGTCGCCGCCACTCGCGACAATGGCAACTATGTCCTCGGTAGGATCACAG
>JAFAAT010000003.1 GCA_023426425.1 Bacteroidota bacterium
GATTGCGCTAGCTTCATAAATTCTCCACCCTGCTGTCACGATGAACAAAGCAACCAACGTAAATGCCAATAATCTTCTGGTTTCAAGAACCGGTAATACGTCGAAAACCAGAGGCATAGCAAGAATAATACTCAATGGCAGGTATAAGTTCTCCAGATAAAATTCAGTTGTCGAGGGGTCTTCATAGCTGACGTTCACCAGAAGAAGGTAGCCAATAAAAAAAGCAAGAAACAACAGCAGATTCTTCCACTGCCTCCTATATGTATAAAACATTATAACCGCAAGAGCCACAATCGGAATCCAATAATATTTATCGGCACAATTTATGACGAACCTCTTATTCGATGCAGGACTCCAATAATTTGGGAAAATAGACAACAGCTTCTTTGCTCCATCCATAGCTCCAGCATCATACTGTGTGACGAACACATACTTCTTCAGGAGAAAGAAGGAGACAAAAACAATGATTGAAGCAACTAGCAATTTTCGGTCTACTTCAATCGTCCTGGACAGAAGGAAGAATAATATGCAGAAGGTGAAAAGAATAACCATTAATGGATGAAAAAAGACCACTGTCACTACTCCCAGGAACATAAGCGAGAGCGCAATCGGGTTTGTATTCTGTGTTCTTCGCGTGAGTACTGCCAGCATTAGGACCATGAAGGGAATTGCCTGTTGAAGCTCAGACTGGATCCAAAAGAACGTATCGGTAACGAAGAGGATACTAGAAAACAAGATTACCAGAGCAAGTTTATGATTTTTCAATACCGAACCGGTGAGGTAATAACAGGTAGTCTGAAATACGACGAACACTGTTGAATAGATGATCAGAATGGCGCCCAGAGGCAAAGACAGCTGGGTTGCTATCAGCGGGAAGATTTGGGTGACTGCTGCTCCGTACCGGTAGTTCTGGATTGCCAGCCCCTGGTCCTTGATTATGTAGAATAAATGGTAGGCAATATCGATGAAAATAGTACGCTCTTTATAAAATATTACTGCCAGGATAAACAGCAACCCATACGCTACAAACCCCAACTTGTAAAGCTTTTGATACATGGTACTTAGCTATTGAAATAAGTTTCATTGACCGTGGCAGGCCAGCTAACTTAATAATTGCCTAAAAGTAGAAAAATTGCTGAAGCACTTCCTCCTTTGGCTTAAGCACATAGAAGAGGTCATCCACAGGCTGAATGTCAGGTACCGGGTTCCACTCGAGGTTCCACTGAAAACCTATGATAGCAGTGGGCAAGCCTTTGCGATGCGCTTCATTCACCTCGTGCAGATACTCAAATCGGCGGCCGGGTACATAAATTTCGCGGCCAATAATTGTTTCATTTGAGTAGAACGCGAGCTGGTATGGAAGCATCGTGTCGATCGAAAACACATGCTTCACTTTATTTTTCTTCAATATAGCGATCAGCTTACTGATGCTTTGTCTGTTTCCCATATTGGAGTGATAAAAGCTATAGAAGGAGCCAATGGTCACAAAGCCAGTGAGGAGAATACCCACTGCAAAAGGCCTAAGATAGCCTGCTAATGAACTATCTCTTAAATAAACGGCCAGGGAGAAGAAAGCATAGCCGGTGATTGGCAAAAGATAACGACCCTCCATTCTTTCGAAAAAGAGACTCAGTAAGAAAATCCCAAATACACCCGCTGCCGAGAAAATAAAAAAGCCGGATCCTCTGCGCCTACGGCCCAAAAGAGCAACAGCCATTGTAAGGACGAAAAGAACAAGTGCAAAGCTTATGAGTGCTCCTATTGCACAGAACAGGTTGGGCTTCATGTAATGTGTAAAGTAGTAGTTTCCGTGCAGCGACTGGTATAAATAAGAAGGGAATCGCAGGACCTGTCCTACCCACCGACCATGATCGGGAATAAAAGCCTGTGGACTGTGATCAGGTAGATTCGCTGTTTTGTACCAGTAGAAAACTGCAGCCACAACTACTATTGCAGATACTGCAGCGACAGCCTGCTTCCACCTTCGTTTTACAAACAACACGTAAAACAGCAGTGGCGCCAATCCTACGATCCAAAACCGCTGACTTTCATAAAGCAGGACTGTCAACACGCCTGCTACTATAAATGGAAGTAGTCGTTTGCTTTCTCCGTACCGGGTGAGCAGGAACATTATTATTGTGCTGAGCGTAAAAGCAGAGACATATCCACCTCTTGCCTTCATACTCCAAACTGCCCATGCCGGAATTGAAATAAACAGAAGAATCAACAGAAAAGGAATGGTCGCATCTTTTTTGCTAAGAGCCAACATTGCCTTATAGAGAAAGACTACGCCAACTGTCCAAAGGGAAAGCATGCCAAGCTTTACCTGCATATCTCCGATACCAAACAACAAATAGAACGGTGCGATAAACAACACCTCCACAAATGAAAACCCGTAGTTCTGCCCCCAGAAGTAGAAAGAGATTTCCTTGCCCTGGACAAGATGTTTGGCCATCAGGGCTACAATGGCTTCATCTCCATCCAGTACCAGATGAGGCGATAGAAGCTGTGGCAGCCGCGTAAGAAAGCAGAACAGGATGATAACGGGTATAGCGAGAGAGCTCTTGGGAATGGAGAGATTCACAGCCTCAAATATATAAAATGCTGCTTGCGAATCAGAAACAGTAAAATGAAAGCGATGGACTATAGTTGTAGCGTAAAGGTTCTTGCCCCAGGAAAGTCCATCGCTGCCTCCCCGGTAAATAAGCCATAGACACTTGATCCGCTCCCGCTCATCGAGGCGTAGACCGCGCCCTGATCATAGAGCCGTTCTTTGATGCGCCGGAGCTCCGGGTGCCTCGAAAATACTGGTTGCTCAAAGTCGTTGGTGATATGGTCTTTCCATTCTTCAACGGGCAGCTCTGAGAGCCCGCGGAGGTCGAAAGGTGCAGGGCGTGGGTTAATCATACCAAATGCCTCGGCAGTGGACACATGTATATCGGGTGAGACCAGAACCAAGTAATAGCCATCCAAAGTCAAAGTGAGAGTCTCCATAAGCTCTCCCCTACCCCGGGCAAACTGCGGGGTGTTGTGAATAAAAAAAGGACAATCGCTGCCAAGCTGTAATGCGAGATCGAGTAATTCTTTTTCGGTAAGGTCGAGACCGCAGTACTTGTCGACGAGGTTCAACATGAAAGCAGCGTCGGCAGAACCGCCGCCGAGACCTGCTCCCATGGGGATCACCTTATGAAGATGGATATCTAACTCAGGAACTTTTTCCCGGTAGACTGACTTCATGAGCCAGTAGGCTTTACAGGCCAGGTTGTCGATGGGTCTGCCCGCGACGGGCAAACCTGTGACATGGACCCGCGACTCATCCCGGGCAGGAACAATCTCCAGGGCATCCTTCAGCGGTACAGGATAAAACACCGTCTCGAGATCGTGATAGCCATCTTCGCGACGGGCAGTGATATAGAGACCAAGATTGATCTTGCAATTAGGGAACGAAAGCATGGCGGGCTAAAATTATCTGTATTTTTGAATTCTCACATGCAGGAAGTTATCAGACTTACAGACATCCGGAAAAGCTATTTTCTGGGCCGACAGGAACTACCCGTGCTCAAAGGCATCAATCTGACCATCCAGCCCAATG
This sequence comes from Bacteroidota bacterium, assembly GCA_023426425.1. Classification (GTDB taxonomy): domain Bacteria; phylum Bacteroidota; class Bacteroidia; order Chitinophagales; family Chitinophagaceae; genus JAFIGV01. The sequence continues at coordinate 3,593 of JAFAAT010000003.1, forward strand.
AATATGTGGCACTCATGGGGCCCTCCGGTTCCGGTAAATCGACGCTCATGAACATTATCGGCTGCCTTGACTCACCCACCGGCGGCGAGTATGTACTGAATGGGAAGCATGTAAGCAAGATGGAAGACGACGAGCTAGCAGACGTACGCAACACCGAAATCGGCTTCGTGTTCCAGCAATTCAACTTGTTACCCAGGCTTTCAGCATGGGAAAACGTAGCACTTCCACTCATTTATGCAGGTGCAGGCAAAGCCGAGAGGGAAGAAAGAGCAAGGGCCATGCTGGACAAGGTGGGACTTGCTGATCGTGCACATCATAAGCCCAATGAGCTTTCGGGCGGACAGAGCCAGCGTGTGGCTATTGCCCGCGCTTTGATCAACAACCCATCCCTGATTCTTGCGGATGAGCCCACTGGTAACCTGGACACAAAGACCTCAGTGGAAATTATGGATCTGTTCAGCAAGATACATTCGCAGGGAAACACGGTGGTACTGGTTACGCACGAAGAAGACATCGCGAACTTCACGAGGCGAATCGTGCGAGTACGGGATGGAGTGGTAGAAAGCGACAGGGCGACACATTCAACAACAATTTAACTAAGAAGCAATGGCATTCAAAATATACACGAAGACGGGAGACAAAGGAGCTACTTCACTCATTGGAGGTGTGCGTGTGCCTAAGAATCACATCCGCATCGAGAGCTATGGCACAGTGGATGAGCTGAATTCCTACATTGGCGTGGTGAGCGATCTGGCTGACGATACCAAAGTTTCCGAGTGGCTGCGGGAGATACAGGACCGCCTTTTTACGGTTGGTTCTGTGCTGGCTACTAGTCCTGAGAAAGAGGTGAAGATGAAGCTCCCCGATTTGTTCGAATCTGATGTACAGTGGCTGGAGCAAAGAATTGATGAAATGAATGAGCAGCTTCCTGAGATGCGTTCTTTCATATTGCCTGGTGGTCATCTTGCATCCTCTACGGCACATGTTGCCCGTTGTGTATGTCGCCGGGCAGAGCGGATCTGTGTAGCGATGCAACAGCAGGACGAGGTCGTGCCTGAATTGATTATTCAATACCTGAACCGGCTTTCAGATTTCCTTTTTGTGCTTGCACGGTATATTGGCCATTCCAAAGGAGCGGCTGAGGTGCCGTGGAGAGCAAGGGTGTAACTCTTACTTACTGCCCCAATTACTCTTTGTGGAACTCTACGCCTCCTCCCCCTGTCCTCATCCTCCCTGAGCGTCCCCCTGCGCCTCCTCTGAGCCCTCTGCGTAACCACGAAAACACAAAAAAACAAAAACACGAAAAAACAAAAACACTTCACCCCCGTCCCCCGTCCCCGTCCCACGTCGCACTCGTCCCTCTCGTCCCTGGGCCGCTCCCGTCCCTCTCGTGCCTCTCGTTCCTCCGTCCCTCCTCCTTCTCTTCCTCCGTCC
>JAFAAT010000033.1 GCA_023426425.1 Bacteroidota bacterium
AAAAAGACCATACCACTTCATACTAACATTCCCCTTGCTAATTCAGAGGATTTCGTTAATATGCAGGGTCGCTGAATCCCACTCAGCAGCAGTGTTAACTGATAACCTGAGCAGCGGCGGGTCTTTGCCCGGCAGACTTGCAGAACCGGCGTGGCGAAAAGAAATTTCGAAAATTTTCTGTGGGCCAGGGTTACCTGCGCGCCACTTAGGTATCAATATATTGGCGACAACGAAGAAGGGGCGGCTGCTCCCAATTATAAAAATCGAAGTTTTTTCAACGCTCACAACATTTCCGGCCCCATACCACCTCAATATAGCGTCCATACCACCTCCATACCAACTCCATATCTTTGGCGGGACAAGGACAAGTCAAATCAACATCAATCAAATACCTTCCCATCGATGCTCACTTGACTAAAACCGTGGAAATTGTAAATGGATAAAGCTGTTTTTAAGCTGGGATAGAGCGCATGAGAACTGGCGTAGATAAAAAAGGCTGCCCCTTGAGACAGCCCATTTCAAACGTTTACAAATAACTATTTGTCCTCATCGATATCTGAGGGGTCCATGGATGGATCATCACTCTGGTAGGGAGTTTGACCTTCTTTATGAGAGCCATGTGTATGTTTAGGATTACCCTTGTTCACGCTCCCCTCCGCCCTACGCTCCTGTCCATCTCTGTCGGCTCCGGAAACTGTTTGTCTTTGCTCAGACCGGGTAACGTCTGTGTCCTTCTGCGGAATATTCTTTTGCTTATCCATAATGCTTTTGCTAGAAACCGGGAAAATACTGTGCCAAACAAAAAAGCGCCCGTTGAAAACGGACGCCTTTATTAAACTGCTTCTTTTTTATTAAGGTGCAGGAGTTTCAGTGCCAGTACCCATATCAGTACCAGTGTTTGTACCTGTTCCTGTACCACCCATAGTATCAGTACCCATATTCATTGTTCCCATTGTATCCAGGTCAGTAGTTCCGGTTCCGCCGGTTCCTTCCATAGTACCATAGGTAGACATTGTGTCTGTCATTGTCGTGGTATCCTCTGTTCCGGCATCTCCACCACATGAAGCAACCAGTATACCTAGTGCGATTGATAACATTCCAAATTTTACTGCTTTCATAATTGTTGTTTTTATCGTTTTCTATTAATACCTAAAAACGATACCTGTAACCCACGATTCAGGCCTGTTTTTCATATATTTTTTATCGAAAACATCTTCTCACTTGTACTCAATGGTCTAGCCAGGATGGCAAATACCAGATTTTCTCTCACGAAAACGGTTTTTAGGCCGGGTTCGACTGTTTCTGGCGTTTGCCGTCCAGACTCAGGTAGCGAAAATCTTAGGGCGTTGTTCCCGCCGGTTCATCATTGCTGGCTGACGCTGTTTTGTCCTGATCATCCGATTCCAGATCCGGGTCCGAATCAATATCTTCGCCTCCATAGCTGGCACCCGTTGTTGTTGCAGTACTGAATGATGAGGTGACTCCCTCCTGTTTTATCGCAGATGTTGGCGCGTCCTGCAGGTCCGGATTTTCCTCCGCCAACCTGCCCTGTATCTTCTTCTTTTTCATAGGATTGATTTCAGGACTAACAGACAAAACAATTGTTCCGGCGACGCGGATATCTTTTCGGCTTATGTGTCTTGAATATATTGCAACTGCCGGTTAAAGATTTTTGAATAATTTCGCACGTCTTTCATAAACTAACAAACTTCCATCGATGGCATTTGATCTTGATCTTATCCAGCAGGTCTACAAAGAATTACCAGCAAAAGTTGATGAAGCCCGCAAACTCGTCGGCAGACCACTTACACAGGCAGAAAAAATCCTTTATTCCCATACCTACGAAACAGCTGGCAAGGCCTATGAGCGTGGTCGGGACTATGTGAATTTCGCACCAGACAGGGTTGCCATGCAGGATGCCACGGCCCAGATGGCCTTGCTTCAGTTCATGACCTGCGGAAGGGAGAAAGTTGCTGTGCCCAGCTCAGTGCATTGTGATCACCTCATTCAGGCCAAGCACGGTGCTGTAGAAGATCTTGCTGTTGCCAATGAAGTGAATAAAGAAGTCTACGATTTCCTTGCCTCAATCTCGAATAAATACGGCATCGGGTTCTGGAAACCTGGAGCAGGAATCATTCACCAGGTGGTGCTTGAAAACTACGCCTTCCCCGGTGGGATGATGATAGGGACTGATAGCCACACACCCAACGCAGGTGGCCTTGGTATGATAGCCATCGGAGTTGGTGGTGCTGATGCTGTAGACGTAATGGCTGGCCTTCCATGGGAGCTTAAGATGCCTAAACTGATTGGTGTTAAGCTTACCGGTCGTATGAGTGGCTGGACTTCCGCAAAGGATGTTATCCTTAAGGTAGCCGGCATCCTTACAGTAAAAGGAGGTACAGGTGCGATCGTGGAATATTTTGGACCGGGCGCTGAAACATTGAGTTGTACGGGCAAGGCTACAATATGCAACATGGGCGCAGAAATAGGAGCTACATGTTCCCTGTTTGCCTATGATGATAAAATGACGGAATATCTTAAGTCCACCAACCGTGCAGACATTGCATCACTTGCAGATAAGGTAAGAGACTACCTCAGGTCAGACTTTGAAGTCTATCAAAACCCTGAGATTTTCTACGACCAGGTAATCGAGATTAACCTGGATACACTTGAGCCGCATCTGAACGGGCCATTTACACCAGATCTTGCCACTCCAATCTCCCAAATGGGTGAAGCATTGAAACAGCACGACTGGCCGGAAGATGTAGAGGTGGCATTAATTGGTTCCTGCACTAACTCTTCCTACGAAGACATGGCCAGAGCAGCAGCCATCGCAAAGGATGCACTCGCCAAAGGTTTGACAGCAAAGAGCGAGTTTACCATCACTCCGGGTTCTGAAATGGTGCGGTACACGATTGAAAGAGACGGAATACTTGACACATTTGACAAGATGGGTGGAGTAGTACTGGCAAATGCCTGTGGCCCATGCATTGGCCAGTGGGCAAGGCATATCGACGATCCTACCCGTAAGAACACCATCGTTACGTCCTTCAACAGGAACTTTGCAAAACGTAATGACGGCCTCGCATCAACCCATGCGTTTGTGGCATCTCCTGAACTGGTAACAGCATTGGCTATCTCTGGTAAGCTGAGCTTTAATCCCATGAAGGATAAGCTGATTAACGACAAGGGGGAAGAAGTGATGCTGGATGAGCCGAAAGGATATGAACTACCTCCTGCAGGTTTTGCCGTTAAGGATGCGGGGTACCAGGCTCCTGCAGTTGATGGCTCCAAGGTTGAGGTACTGGTAGATCCACAAAGCAGCCGTCTCCAGCTGTTAGAACCGTTCACCCCCTGGGAGGGCACAGACCTCAAGGGAATGAAGCTTCTGATAAAAGCGTTTGGTAAGTGTACTACAGACCATATTTCGATGGCAGGTCCATGGTTGAAATACCGCGGGCACCTCGATAATATCTCGAACAACATGCTGATCGGCGCGCTTAATGCGTTCAGCATGGATACCAATAAAGTGAAGAACCAGTTAACTGGTGAATATGGCGAAGTGCCACAGGTTGCCCGCGCCTACAAAGCAGCAGGCATAGGAAGTGTGGTTGTGGGTGATGAAAACTATGGTGAAGGTAGTTCCCGTGAGCACGCAGCCATGGAGCCAAGGCACCTCGGCGTCCGCGCTATCGTGGTAAAGAGCTTTGCCAGAATTCACGAGACCAACTTGAAGAAGCAAGGCATGCTTGCGCTGACTTTTGCAAATAAAGAAGACTACGATAAGATCCTTGAAGATGACGTTATCGACATCATCGGGCTGAAGAACTTTACTCCTGGCGAACCGCTAACGATGATAGTTCATCATGCTGATGGAACAGCACATGATATCTTACTCAATCATACCTATAACGCACAGCAAATTGATTGGTTCCGTGCAGGTGGTGCATTGAACGTAATCCGTCAGCAGTTTGAAACAAATGCCAATGCCACTGCGTAATAATATTGAATTATAAAAGATAGCCTCTGGTCCTGAACGCCAGAGGTTATTTTTTTGTTTTTAAATTCTGGCATAGATTTGCTAAATTGACATCCATACCCACTTCAAGAGCCCTGTATGCACAAACAACTTACTGATTTCAAAGACTTCATAGAATGGAAGGCATTCGGTGTCTGTACTGCTATTGGTGAACGAATTGGTGTTGCAACGAGCAGGATCAGACTGTGGTTTATCTATATTTCCTTTCTGACACTCGGTTCCCCAATCATAGTTTATATGATTCTCGCATTCTGGCTGAACATCAAACGCTATATCTGGATGAGCAGAAGAAATCCGCTCCGTTGGTTGTAGTCTACCTGAGGTGAACTGACTTCAACAGTTTTTTTGTATTTGTATCGTAGAAATCAACTCTGGAAAGGCGTAAATATTTTGGAATTGCTGCCACTGCAATCGGCTGATCCAGGTAGGTAAGTTTGTGCTTCTCTTTTCTGACAGAGCAATATACTTCTATGAAGTCGCCAGCTTTCACAGCCATTTCATCAAACCGCAAAAAATATTGTTTCGTTGTGGGCTGCATTGCCATGACGAGGACATGCTCAAAGTCAAAGTTGGGGTAATCGTCTTTATCTATTTTTCCGAAGAGCTTTACAAAACTCCGCTCATCACTGATGACAGAAAACTCCACTTTGTCTCCGGCAGGGTGGCTGTTTAGGAGGTAGTACCCCTCCATTGGCCTGATGGGAAACTTCTTTGGCTGAGCCAGCAAGGGACCCGTCCAAAGAAGTAGCGCTATCAGAAACCACCATCGCATTGTAAATGATTATTGCACCAGGTAATTGCACATTTTGTAAAGCGCACGTGCCCCAACTATGCTGTCTATGTTGTCTGTGCCGCTCTGACCGGTGCTGACTTCGTTAAGATCAAAACCAATGAACTCCTTGCCGCTTTTTTTCAGTGTCTTGAAAAGATACAACACCTCTTCAAGTTCAAATCCTCCCGGAACAGGAGTTCCTGTATTGGGGCAGAGTTTGGGGTCAAGCCCATCGATGTCAAAACTGATGTAGACCTTCTCCGGTAGCTTACCCACAATTTCCTCACATTGCTGCTTCCAGGTAGCTCCCTCAAACTGGGCTTCCTTCAGGTTTTGGTCGAAAAAGGTAACTACCCTGTCCGGATTGCCATTGATATAATCCAGTTCCTCATCGCAGTAGTCACGAATGCCGACCTGTACCAGCTTCTTCACCTCGGGGATTTCTTCAAGCACGTTGTACATGATAGAGGCATGCGAATACTTAAAGCCTTCATAAGCCTTCCTCAGGTCTGCGTGTGCATCTATCTGAAGAATGCCGAAGCTGCTGTGCTGATCTGCAAGCGCCTTAATGAAGCCGAGTGGCGTGCTATGGTCGCCGCCGAGCAATGCTACCTTTTTGCCCTGTTTCAGCAGGTTAGAAGTCATTTCATAAACCCAGCTATACAGCACCTGACTTCCCTCATTTACTTCTTCAAGTTTTTCCGCCAGCTGCTCATTTTCTTCTACTATACCGCCGTCTATCAGGTGGGAGATAATCAGTTCAGCACATTGGCGGAGATAGTCGCTCTTCTTCTTGATGTTTTTATCTACCGGCAACATGTAGAAGCCTTTCTTCCAGCCGCCGGGCACATCAGGATCATAGAGGTCCACCTGCATTGAAGCCTCAAATACATTCTCCGGGCCCCTGGAGGTGCCTCCGCGATAGGAGGTGGTTACTTCCCATGGTACGGGAAGAAGGACAAGCTCTGCATCCGTTTCACGAAATGGAAGTCCGAAAATATTGTTCGATTTAAGGCCAACGGAGTTAGGGTCAAAACGGGTGAGGTCAATTGCCATTATGCAAACTTTAACTTTTGACGAAATTAAAACTTAAATGGAATAAAGGGCTTTATCCTGTAACTTTGCCACTAAGAAAATGCGGAGCGTAGAGTCGTTTCCACGCTTCAACATAACAGTTATTACACATGAAAAAGACACACATTGTTCTCCTCGTTCTTGTTGCGGCTGCTGTGTGTGTAATCGTCAGCATGTTTGGTGATTTCAGCACCTACGAAACCTTCAAATCTGCTGCTACACAGCCTGGAAAACAGTATCACGTAATTGGCTTCCTTGAGAAAGATAAAGAAATGAATTATGATCCAAAGGTGGACCCTAATCATTTCAGCTTTTATGTGAAGGATAAGGCGGGGAATGTCAGCAAGGTAATCTTCAATGGCGCTAAACCAACTGATATCGAACGTAGTGAACAGATAGTAATGACTGGTTATATGGAAGGTGAAACGTTTCGTTGCAATAAGATTCAGATGAAATGTCCGTCCAAGTATAAGAAAGATCAGGTGGTGGTTGGTAACGCCAGCTAAAGAATTCAAACTCACACGCACAATCACACAATTTTGGATACGAACTACTTAGGTGAAAATCTCCGACCCGGGCAACTGGGTCATTTTTTTGTAATCCTGTCGTTTCTGGCAGCCTTGTTCAGTGCATTCAGTTATTATCGTTCGGCAAGAGCGGAAAACAGTGATCTGGATAGCAGTCGTTCCTGGCTGATCCTTGGCCGGAATGGATTCATTGTCCATGTGGCCTCAGTGATAGGAATTTTCTTTGCGCTTTATTACATTATCGCAAACCATCTGTTTGAGTACCACTATGCCTGGGAGCATTCCTCCAGGGCCTTGCCTATGCAGTACCTTCTTTCCTGTTTCTGGGAGGGTCAGCAGGGCAGCTTTATGTTGTGGTCTTTCTGGCATGGCGTGCTGGGGCTGGTAGTCATGGGGACGGCAGGGAAGATGGAGAACAGGGTAATGGCCATCATTGCGCTGGTAGAGGTAGCGCTTGCCACGATGCTATTAGGTTTTCAGTTCGGACCAGATATCAAAATAGGTAGTACACCATTTATGCTGCTCAGGGATGCAATGCAGGACGCACCGATATTCCGCCAGGCTAATTACCTCAGCTTCATCACCGACGGTAACGGACTTAACCCTCTGCTCCAGAATTACTGGATGGTTATTCACCCACCTGTGTTATTCCTCGGCTTCGCTGCAACACTGATTCCTTTCGCCTATGCGATAGCAGCGCTTTGGAAAGGTGAATATTTCGCCTGGATCAAACCTACCCGTGTATGGGCTCTTTTTGCCGGTGCTGCGCTGGGTACAGGCATCATGATGGGCGGCGCCTGGGCTTATGAATCTCTTACTTTTGGCGGTTACTGGGCCTGGGATCCCGTGGAAAATGCTTCACTTGTGCCCTGGCTTACGCTTATTGCGGGGCTGCATACCCTGATCATCTTCAAGGCTACAAAACGCTCGCTCCCGATCACATTTATCCTTTTGTGCCTGACTTATATTCTGATCTGGTACTCAACCTTCCTTACCAGAACAGGTGTTTTGGGTGACACATCAGTACACGCATTCACCGGCGAAGGAAAATCTCTCTACTGGCACCTGATTGTGGTTATGGGTTCGCTGATACTGTTGGCGCTGGTCCTGATCGCCAGAAGGTGGAAGTCGATGCCAAGAATCAAGGGTGAGGAAGAGACCAGCTCCAGGGAGTTTTGGATGTTTATCGGTTCGTTCGTGCTCTTGCTTTCAGCTATTCAGATTATCATTAGCACTTCAATCCCTGTGTGGGCGCCTCTTGCTAAATTGATTACCGGGAAAGAGATTGCTCCCCCTGTTGATCCGGTCGAGCACTACAACAGCATCCAGGTTTGGGTAGCGATAGTTGTGGGACTTCTGTCTGCATCTATCCTATTCCTTAAGTTCAGGAAGACTGATATGGGCAAGCCGGGCAAGCGCATTTTGGTTACAGCAGTCATCGCACTGGTGCTTACTGTAGTCATTGCAATGGTGCAACAGATAGATGTGCCGCAATACATCCTGCTGTTGTTTGCCTCGACTTTTGCCATAGTGGCAATGCTTTACTACATGTTTGGTATCCAGAAGCAGCTAAAGAAAATGGGTGCCGGTATCAGTCACCTGGGATTCGGACTTGTGCTACTTGGCGTATTGTTGTCTTCCTTCAACAAGCAGGTCATCTCCTTCAATACTTTAGGCGTGATGATGGACTTCGGCCGCTCCGACGCGGAGAATATCAAAGAAAGCAGGGAGAATGTGCTTTTGTTCCTCAACACTCCTGTTGCAATGGGAGATTATATTGTCACCTACAAAGGAGATTCTCTTTCTTCCAGGGATCCCAGGACATTCTACCGGGTGGACTATGAAAGAAGAGATTCAGCTACTGACGAACTCCTGGAAGCGTTTACCTTATATCCTGACGCCTTTGTGAATCCTAAAGGTCAGGAGGGACTTATCGCGAATCCAGCCTCGAAACACTATCTCCACAAAGACATCTTTACCTATGTAACCCAGGTTCTGGACCCTACCAAGCGCACAGACACTACTGCATACAAAAGCTATATCCTGAAGAAAGGCGACAGCATCTATTTCAACAACGGATACCTTGTTTTCAATGATTTTGAAGAAGCGCAGTTCGCTGAAGAAACAGGCGATCTTTCTGTGAAGGCAAAACTGACCGTGTATGATCTTAGGGGTGAGGCCGGTGTGTTGAAGCCTGAATATCAAATCAAAGATGGCAGCTACCAGGATTTTAGAGAGGATACCTTGAAGGCGATGGGATTGTATGCCAGGTTTGCACGGGTGTTGCCTGAGCAGAATTCAATAGAGCTGATGCTTAAGCAGACTGATCCCAAGGATGATTATATCGTTCTCAAAGCTATTGTCTTCCCATTCATCAATGTGCTCTGGTTAGGTATTGTTGTTATGATGGGAGGCTTCCTGATTGCGATGTGGAACCGGATCACGAAGAAGGAGAAGATGCCTAAAATCCCTGAGCAGGATCCGCGCCGGGTTCCTGTAACTGTTGAACAGGACTAAGTAACAAAAAGGAAAGCTGCCTCAAAAGGGCAGCTTTTTAAATTTTACCAATCACTTCTTAATAACTTCTGTCGTCCGGCAATATAATAGGTAACGATCCAGGCCAGGGAGATCGCTACGTAAAGCATAGGGGAAGTTGTATCCTTAATGTTTGCCATTTGCTTTACAGAGTCGAGTAGGGGGAAAGGCAGTAATTCATCGCTTGCCTGAAGTGGAAGGTAATTTCCGATACTGCTTTCGGTCAGGTAGTTTATGATTTTATTGGCCATTGCTTCAACTATCAACCAGTAGAGAAAGAACATGCCTATGGCAATGCCAGTCCTTTTCAGCAGAAGTGCAACCAGCAGACTAAATCCATAATAATTCAGACACAGTATCCAGGTATAGAACAAGTACTGGAGTTGGCCCGGGAAGTTGGAAGCGCCACCTGCATAGAATCCGAAGGCCAGGCCTAGCATGAGGACATAAACTGTTGTTGCAACACTAAGCGCCAGTACCAGGTGCCATTTGGCGTGGTAAAAATCCAGGCGGCTCCAGCCGTCAATCACATTCTGGCGGTGCGTGCGGAACTGGTATTCGTTAGTCGTGAGAATGATAACCAGTACTGAAATGAAAACAGCAAACAGGCTGGTCCACCAACCAAAGTTCTGCCATACGGAGTTGAAGGAATAGGCACGGCTCAGGATATTGATATCTTTTGTGCCCATCTTCAACACGCCGCCGCTGATTCCGTAGTTCAGCAGTGGGAGCAGAATAATGAAAAAAGCACAGAGACTCCAGAATGTGCGATACCGTCTGATCTTTAACCATTCAATAGAAAGTAGTGATTGCATCTTAGCTGGTGTTTAGTTGGTCAATTCCATGAACTTGCTCTCGAGGCTTTTCTTCTTCAGTACAAGATGTGACAGTGTCAGTCCTTCCTCATGGCAGTACCTGTTTACTTCTGAGGCCAGTACACCATCCTTTATTGTCAGGTAGCAGTAGCCATCTGCACACACCACTTTCTCGACTCCGGGAATACGTGACGCTATCTGTTGCAAGGCTGCCATATCAGCTGATTTTACTTCTATCCTGTCTTCGCTGTGCAACACTTCATCCACCTTGCCGTTGAGCAATAGTTCACCTTTCTTCAGGATGGCTACGTGTGTACAAACCTTTTCTACCTCGTCCAGCAGATGGCTTGCAATGATGATTGTGATCCCTTCTGAGTTGAGTTTCCTGATTAGTTCACGTATCTCGGCAATGCCTGCAGGGTCCAGTCCGTTTGTGGGTTCATCCAGTACCAGCGCTTTAGGGCCTCCCAGCAGGGCAGAGGCTATAGCCAGGCGTTGCTTCATACCCAAAGAATAAGTTTGAAACTTGCTGTTTCTACGTTCCCACAGTCCAACGATTCTGAGTACCCGTTCGATATCATCTGCTCCACGTTGTTTGATGGCTGCTGAGATTTTCAGGTTGTCGACAGCGGTCATGTAGTGGTAGAAGTTGGGCGTTTCCAATAGGGATCCTATCTGCCGTCTGGCAAGTTCAGGAGCCATATTACCGAACCAGGAATAGCTGCCCTCGTCGGCGACTAAAACATTTAGCAATATGCCTAGCAAGGTAGTCTTCCCGCTGCCATTGGGACCAAGGACACCGTAGACGCTACCTGATGGCACTGCGAAAGATACGGACCTGAGGGCCTGGACAGGGCCGTAGGCCTTACTAATGTTTGAAATTGAAAGAATTGTTTCCACAAGTTGCTGTTAGGAGATGAATAGATCCTTTTGCAGTTTAGAGCCTGGCCTGAAAGCATAGTGGTCAAAATTGTCAACGCCATGTTTCCTTAGTACCTGTTCGTCGAGGAACAAGTTTCCTGTACAGCTTTCTGCAGGTTGGGAAAGGATATGGAAACACGCATCCGCCATGATCTCAGGCTTGCGACTTTGGTTCATCAGCATTTCACCTCCGAGCAGATTCTTCACTGCGGCCGTAGCAATTGTAGTCATTGGCCAAAGTGCGTTGGCTGCTATCCTGTATTTGCGCAGTTCCTGTGCCCACCCCAGTGTCAGTATACTCATGTTGTATTTACTGATCGTGTATGCAGGATGGTGTGCAAACCAGATGGGATTCAGATCGAGGGGTGGAGAGAGCGTGAGGATATGAGGATTGGATGACCTTTTCAGAAAGGGAATGCAATGTTTTGTGACCAGGAATGTTCCTCTTACATTAACCTGTTGCATGAGGTCAAAGCGCTTCATTTCGATCTGTTCGGTGCCTGTAAGGTTGATTGCAGAGGCATTATTTACCAGGCCATCGATACCACCAAAGATGCTGTCTGCTTGTTGAACAGCCCTCAGGACTTGTTCCTCATCTCTGATGTCACACTGCACGGGGAGTGCCTTGCCTCCTGCCTCCTGGATTTCTTCTGCTGCTGAGTAAATGGTTCCCCCGAGACGCGGATCTTCTTTGATGGATTTTGCAGCGACTACTATATTGGCGCCTTCCTTTGCCAGCCGAAGGGCAATGGCCTTGCCGATGCCCCGGCTAGCTCCTGTAATAAAAAAAGATTTTCCTTCCAATGACATAACGGATCCTTCTGACACAAAAGGTACATAGAATCCGGCAATCTTTAGCTTGTGGTGCTAATTCCTAACACATCCTGCATGGTGAAGACTCCTGACTTTCCACAGATATATTCTGCGGCAAGTACTGCACCTTTGGCAAATCCTTCTCTGTTATGAGCTGTGTGGATTATCTCGATGTCATCAATTGGTGAGCTATACTTTACGCTGTGGGTTCCGGGTACGTTTTCAGTGCGGTGAGATATGATTGGAAATGAGTCTTCTTCATTTTTTGCTTCCTTCGACCAGCGCGACTTTCTGCGCAGGCGTTCTATTATCTGCTCTGCCAAAGTGATGGCTGTACCACTAGGTGCATCTTTCTTTTCGGTATGGTGGATCTCTTCCAGGATAAGGTCATAATCTTCCTGATCATCCATCATTTTTGCCAACTGCTTATTCAATTCGAAAAAGATGTTCACACCTATGCTGAAGTTTGAGGCGTGGAGGAATGCGGATTTATGATCTTCGGCTATCTTCTTTACCGTTGTAACCCCTTCGTTCCACCCTGTGGTGCCAGACACCACAGGCACACCGGCTTTGATGCATAGCATTACGTTTTCCATGGCCGCTTCAGGTTTGGTAAATTCTATGGCAACATCAGCCTGGCGGATGTTTGTTTCATTGAGGAGTTCTTTGCTGGCTGAGTCAATCTTTAAGATGATTTCATGCCCTTTTGAAATGGCAATCTGCTCAATGATGTGCCCCATCTTTCCATATCCTATTAGTGCAATTTTCATAGTATATCAGATCAAAATTGACAAGATAACAAAGACAGCAAAAAGGATGCTGGCAATGCCGTTTGTATTTGCGAAGGCCATGTTCACTTTGCTCAAATCATGTGGCTTTACCAGCAAGTGCTGATAAATAAGGAGGCCGATGAAGCAGGCAGTACCCACCCAGTAGAGCCAGTCAAAATGACCAATGACGCCTGCAACAATAACGAAAGCTCCGCTAACCAGGTGCAGTAAAGTTGAAAGTTTCAGTGCGTTTCCTTTCCCCAGGGCAGCAGGAATAGAATGTAGCCGGTGCTCGCGGTCGAATTCCTCATCCTGCAATGCATAGATAATATCAAAGCCAGAGACCCAGGTAAGCACAACCAATGAAAACAGAACAGGTAGCAGGCTGAAGTATGCCGTCACTGAGAGGTAAGCGCCGATTGGTGCCAGTGCGAGCCCCAGGCCTAATACCAGATGACATAAGGCGGTGATTCGTTTTGTATAGCTGTAAAAAAGAATCACAAACAGGGCTATAAAGGAAAGGTAAAAAACGACTGTGTTGATGGAGAGGGTAGTGAGTATAAATAGTATTGACATCACGATGGTAAAGAACAATGCCTCTCCAGGTTTGATGACACCTGCGGGTATTTCCCGCTGTGCTGTTCTGGGGTTGAGGGAATCGAATCTCCTGTCGAGCCAGCGATTGAAAGCCATGGCGGCGCTTCTTGCAAAGACCATGCATAGAAGCACTTTTGCAAACATGCGCCAGTTGTCGCGAAACCAACCGCCGATGTTTTCTTCGGCCACCTCTGCCACGCCAAGCATGAAGCCTATGAGGGCGAATGGCAGCGCAAAAACAGTGTGACTGAACTTTACGAGCGAAAGATAGTTGCTGATCCTGCCCACGAGCTTAGTTCTCTTTTACTTCAACAGTAAAGCCAATGGACATAGCTTCTGTTTGTGCGTTGGAGTAGATCATTACATTCTTCTGCTGGTGTCCGGGTCTGCCCTTGCTGTTGAATGATACTACGATTTCTCCGGTTCCTCCGGGGGGTACGGGTTCTTTAGGGTAAGAAGGAACTGTGCATCCGCAGGAGGCTACAGCATCGGTGATGATGAGCGGGTGGGTGCCAGAGTTGGTGAATTTGTAAGCGTGCGTGACGACCTCTCCTTCTGTGATGGTTCCAAAGTCATGTTTTGTCTCCTGGAAACTGATTGTTGTTTTGGGAATGTCCTTGTTTATGCTGGCCTTCTCTCTGGCTGCCTCATGCTGGTGGTGTTTATGATCTGCGAGGTCAATGTTGTATTTGTTGAAGATTGCTTTGCTGCTAACGCCGCTGAGTTCCACGAGTGCGATCACAAACATGGATAAGGTCAACACAGTCAGCAGAATAGTTTTGAATTGAGGATTCATCCGGCAAATTTAGCGGTTCACTGGTTCATTTCTAAAGTTATTGTGCAGGTGGGGTGGGAGGCAATACAGCTGGTGCGAACTGCCGGCATCAGAAGAAAGTGAGGTTCCAGCTCCGTTCCCACTGGGAGTCCCGGTGGAGGTGAATAATTCCCTCTTTCTCCTCCAGGTTTTGATTATGATTTACATGGTCTGCGATGCCGTGCCAGGGCTCTATGCACACGAAAGGTGCATTGGGTGCAGCCCAGATGCCTAGGTAGGGAAAGCCTTGGAAGCTGCAGGTGATGCCGTGGGGACTTTTGTTGGTTTTTAAAGAGATTTCAGAGGATGCAGGATTTTTGAACACTATGGCATCCCTGGAAAAGAGCGAGTGGGTGAGTGGGATCTGGCTGCTGTTATTTAGAAAAGCCTGCGGCTCTGAGGAGATCAGGTTATTATTGAGCGGCCATCTGTCCAGCGTCAGGGGTTGGTGGAACTCCAGGTAGTAGTCCTCGAATTGCAAGGATGGCTCCAGTGGGACATGGAAAGCGGGGTGCCCTCCGATGGAGAACAGAATTTCGTCAGTGGATTTGTTGAAGACTGAGTAAGTGATAGAGAGGGTGTTGTTCTGCAGGCTGTAGGTGATCCGGAGCAGGAAATCGAAAGGATATTGCTCTTTTTGCGCTTTGCTGCTGTTTAGTTCGAAAGTAGCAATGGAGTTGTCGTGGTGGAGGATGGTAAACTCCTGGTCTCTGGCGAAGCCATGGCGGGTCATTTTGTAGGATTTTCCCTTGTAGGAGTAGGAGTCGTCGTTTAGTGCACCAACGATGGGGAACAGCACGGGAGATTTCTTTGCCCAGAAGCGGGGATTGCCATCCCAGAGGTAGTCGATATTGTGGTCTTTGCTGTGAATCCGTTGAAGTTCAGCCCCTTGTGCGGCTATGCTGATCTTTAGCTGATCATTTTGAAGATGAATCATAGGGCTAATATACAGCTGCTGGCAGGATTTCCTGAAGCTAGAGATGCATACAATGGTGTGGCAGTTACCTTTTTGGAGAAAGGTAGCCATGCTGTTGAAGCCGGGGTGGCATCTTTATGAACCAGTGTCTATGCGCCTGTTGCTCATGAAGTAGATTGCCAGGCCGAGGATGGATAGGATAACCCCCGTGATGAGAATACCTTCTCCCCAGGGGCAGTCGTAGGCCTGGGCTAGTGCGCCTGTGATAATAATGATTACGCCTGCGAGGAATGCTTTGCCGGAACCGGTACTTAAAAATCTGCTCATATTGGTTTTTCTGTATAGGCAAAAAGTTAATGCCATGGAAGGTGCGTGGGGAGTAATAAAAGTGGGGGGTGGGGTAGGGTGGCCAGAAGAGGCAGTGAGTCTGAGATGTGGGGAGGCCATTCGCAGGCCTTTTACAGGCCTTTTACGCAACTGTTACTCATTTTTGCGAGGATTGGCCTGCAGGGGTGCCTGAGGGGCAAATGGGATAGAGGGCCCCATTCATTAAAAGAAAGGAGTCTTCTTTTAATGTATGGGAAAACCGGGGCAGGTGGAGGCGAGGTTGACTTTACCAGGACCACCGGCAGGAAAGGCAGAGGTATCTCCTGCCGCCCGGTGTGAAAATCCTTAGGAGCTTGCCGAATGCAGATTTCTTCAGGTCTACTACATTCTCTTTGCTGCAACGCCTGCAGGCCTCTTTTTCAGTATTGGAGGATTTTGCATACGCAAGCATTTCGCGGCCTTCCAGAGTTTGTGACAGCACGCGTACCAGTTCTGACTGCTTCAGATGTTCTTCGATGCTGATTCTGTTATTACGGCCAGCGAGGATATAGTTTCTATGCCAGCACAGCTTTTGTGAGGACTTATATTTACAACTGCATGATGAATCCACTTTGCTTCCTGAGATGGTAAAAGTGACCTGATAGCTGTCTCTTTTTCCCTGGATTTGAAAGTGGAATATACCTGAAGTTGTTCCAGGTGTCTTCGTGGTCATTTTCTCTCCTTATAAGATAATGGTGTGTTAGGGTATTCTCCACTGCAATATTACGACATTGTTAAGCGGTAAAATGCAGATGAAGGGATATTAATTATGTCACGGTTTTGTCATTGGTTTTACTTCATTTCTTTTTTTACCACCTTTGGCAAATGTTGATGAATCAAGTCGTTGGACAGCAGTCAGCAAAGGCGGGCTTAGTTCAGATGTTTAAAAACGATCAGCTGCCACATGCTCTTTTGTTCCTTGGTGCAGAAGGGACAGGCGGACTTCCCCTTGCGCTGGCACTTTCTCAATACATTTTCTGTACTAATAAGACGGGTGAGGATGCCTGTGGAGTTTGTTCTGACTGTCAGAAAGTTTCGAAACTGGAGCATGCAGACCTGCATATATCCTTTCCGGCATTGAAGCCAAAGCCTACAGCGCCTGCACTCAGCAGGTATTTTATTCAGGAGTTCCGGGAATTCATTGCCCAATCGCCTTATGGCACTACGTATGAGTGGCTTCAGTTTATCAATGCTGAGAACAAGCAGGGCAACATACCGGCTGAGGAGTGCCGGGAGATCATTGATACCTTGAACCTGAAGTCTTACGAAGGAGGCCGTAAAATTCAGATCATATGGCGTCCTGAATACCTTGGTAAAGAGGGAAATATTTTACTGAAATTGATCGAAGAACCGCCTGCCGGTACACTGATAATCCTGGTTGCGGAGAACCAGGAAGACATTCTTCAAACTATTTTATCACGCACTCAGCTGGTGCGTTTAGCCCCTCTATCAGTGGCTGACATTGCACAGGCGCTTGCTGACAGGTCGGTTGCTGATCCTAAACGTGCTGCGCAGATTGCTCATCTGGCGCATGGAAGCTTTCATGAAGCCCTGCAGCTGGTACGTCATACCGAAAACGACCTGTTTCCGATGGTGAGGAGGTGGTTTAATGCACTGTTTACGAACAATGGTCTTGAGCTCTCGAAGCTTGCTGATGAATGGAGCAAAGATGGTCGTGAGCAACAAAAGAACTTCCTGAACTATGTGATTCAATTGCTGGAGCAATGTATCCGGTTCAGGTACCTGCCTTCAGTTGCGCCAGCGCTTCCGGAGGAAGAAAAGGCGTTTGTTCAGAAGCTGGCAGCGAATTCGATTCCGTTTGAAGCCTTAACGCAAATGACTAAAGAGCTTACCAGGACGATATACCACATTGAGAGAAATGCACATTCTAAGACTCAGCTCCATGCGCTTTCTATACGACTAGTGTACATTATCCAGGGGCGGGAGGTTGAGCAGTATTAGCCTTAGTCGAGCCGGAAGCTGATAGGTAGTCGTATGACTACCCTGACGGCGCGGTTGTTCATTCTGCCCGGGTTCCACCTCGGCATTTTGTTTACGACACGCAGGGCTTCTTCGTCACATCCTCCGCCGATGCCCCGGATGACGTGCGCGTTGGTGACCTGTCCTTTTTCATCAACAATGAATTCGATTACCACTCTGCCCTCTATGGAGTTTTCGCGTGCCAGGGAAGGGTAGCGAAGGTTGCGGCTCAGGAATTCATGTACGCCGCCGGCAAGTGAGGGCATCTCTTCCACATATTCATAGGTGCGGCTCTCTGCGGGTGGTTCGGGAGTTTCGAACCCAGGGTGATCTCCTCCGCCGGATATGACTCCAGGACCTGTGCCCAAACCGATGTTTTCACCGGTAGTGTTTATCTCTCCTTCAGTTGTCCGTGAGAGTTCAGCCGGTGGTTTTTGAATGTCTTCCGGAAGCTGTTCATCAGGGACGATTTTCAGTACATCTGCGGTGGCAGGTTCAATTTCCTGCATTGGAGCTGAAGGAGGAGCAGGCGTGGATTGGACAGGCTGAGGCAAGTCGGGAGGGGTTATGTCTGAGAGTTCGATCACCCTTTCGTTTGGCGTTGTAAGCGTAGGGGTCTCTGCATTGGTTATTACGAACAAGCAGAACGCAGCTCCCAATGTTATGATTGTGAGGAAGGCCAGCTTCAGGCGTTTAGAATAATGTGTTCTCAGTTCGTAGCTGCCATAATCTTTGTTTCGATTTGCGAAGATGATGTCGAGGTAATCGGTGTGAAGAATTGCTTGCTGGTCCATGAGATGTGTTTTTCATAAAATGCATTTCGGTTGCAATTCCATAGGGAGTTGTGTAGTTGAAATGTCAAATGACCGGTGTCCGGGAACCATAGACACAGAAAAGCCGCCGGCATATCTGTTGGATACACCAGCGGCTCGTCAGAATGGGTAAAGCTTATGCTTCCTGCGGAGTTATGCTAAGTCCATGTCGCTTTCTCCAGATGCGGATTTGTCCGCCCTTGCCCTGCCAGAATTTTAGCTTTGCCGGGTCAATCTTATTTTTGAACAGCGTTGCTCTTACCAGGTCGCTGATCTGAAGCTTGATACGCTTCAATCGTGGTAACCTGCCCAGTTCCTGGTAGGCATTGATCAGCATCCTGGACATTTCTTTGTTGATATAGTCTGGTTCCTCCCGTAGTCTTTGCATGTAAAGAGGTTGAGGTCCCAGATCATTGTAACTTTTCTCGTCCCAGAGAAATTTAAGAGCAGTTAGCGACGGTACTATTTCAAACTTCATATTGGCGCGCTGTGCGTCTCTGAAGAATTCTGTACGCGGATAGGCATAGGTCTCGTGTATGTCCTTCCAGTAGCCAATACGATCGATGACTGACCTTTTGTGTAGGACTGCCGTAGCTTCAGGGGGTCGGGGAAGGTCAGGCAGTAAGGGAATATCGGGCTGCGAATGTGCAAAGGAATATACCCACTGGGTAATTGAGAATACGAAATCTGCGTTGGTTTGCTGAAGGCTGCGAACATTATCTTCAAGGTGATTGGGCAACCAGATATCGTCGTGGTTCAAGTATGCAATATATTCACCTTTCCCTCTTCGGATACCTTCATTATTCGGCTTGGACTGGTAGCCACTGTTTACCGGCAGGTTGTACCAATTTACCCTTGGGTCGTCAAGGTATTTTTGAACCACCTCCTCTGTATTGTCTGTGCAGTGATCGCCAACAATCCAGAGTTCAAAGTTTTTATAGGTTTGCCACAAGACGCTCTGGATGGCATATTCTAATGTGGCTGCGCGGTTATAGGTTGCGATCACTACTGTGACCAGCGGGGTTTTGTACTGATTTTGAGTTTCCATAGGATTTATGATTGGTTTATACCTTAATTGCAGTGGCGACATCCACTTTGATGCCTTTCGGAATACGAGCTGTACCAGGAATTGTTTCTATTGCTTTCAGGTAAAGGTCAAATGAGGGCTGCGATTTGTCGATATCTACATCACTCAAAAGAATCTTCTGATCACGTGGAATGTCCCGTTTTACTTTCACGTTTTCGGCAAGGCAAATAGGTATTCCGGGGTTGTCGATATTATCAGACATGTTCTCAATGAGCCCGTATGCAGCGTAGCCACCCATACCATCGAGTGTCTGTCCTGCCTTCAGGTCCTGCTTTGCGTAGGCGAAGACATTAGTCTTCATTCCGTAGCTTGGCTGCAGTCTTGCTGAACCATCGAGATAGGCTTCTGCTACACATGCCATTGCTTCAATGTGACCCAGGTGGTAAGGACGATAGAATAAGTAGAAGGGGCCGGGACCCATATCTGGTGGGAACCAGTCTAGTGTATATTGCTGGAACTTGTCTTCAGTATATCCTATGGCAAACACACCACCTTTGGGTGTTGCGCCCAGGACATAATCAACTACACCCTGTTTGTTTGCATAAATCTCTTCAAAATTGTAGTGGTCGAAAATGTCATAGATGCTCTTCATTCTGTGACCATACATACCTGGTACTGCTGTTCTTAGATCTAATGCATTCGCAAGTACGGCCATTTCAACACAAAGCTTGCTTCCATCGGTGTAGGAAGAACACATCTTGTGGTCCAGGTTCCTTTTGTCTGCTTCCGGGGCGATCTTTACAGGGTTGGTATAGAGGTCATGGAAGCCTTTCATATTACCTGCCATCACCAGGTCGAAGCCCCACAATTCCATTTCGTCTACGAGCTTTTTAATAACTGTAGGTTGATCTCCGTCTGCACAGGTGTAGACGACACCAGCTTCATTGGCTTTTTGCAGCAGGTAAGGGCCATACATTAATTCAGCCTCATAGTTCATCATTACGATGTGTTGGCCGCTGCTTATGCCTTTCAGCGCGTGACGCGCACCCTGTATCACTGCGTTGGAGGATTCTATGAGCACATCTACCTGCTCGGACGAGGCAACGAGCTCACCATCATCGCAAACGGCCACTTTGCCCGAAGCAATGCAGTCATTCAGTTCAGCAACACTGGTAACAACCTGGTAGTCAAGTTGGAGCCATTCTGCACATTGGACAGCTCTGTCGATTCTGATGTCAGCAATGGCAACCGGCTTCATGCCGGGCGTGTGATGGGTTTGAAATACAAGGCCTTTGCCGATGGAGCCTACGCCAATTATGGCGACTTTGATTTCTTTTTCAAGAGTACGGAGTCGTTGTAGAAGTGTCATAGTGAGGATGTTTATTGTGATTTGATTTGAGTAATACTGGTTCAAATGCTATTGTAGAGATAAACAAATCATACCACGCAAATTCCTATGTTGTTCTCTTTTGTGTCTGTGTGCTGAAGACATCGCGAGCTTCAGGTTGAAAGATATTCCGAGGATGTGTTGACAGTTTTTTTATTCTGTTGTTCAACAGGTTGGGAATTTGTCCTGCACTGCTGGATGATTTTTCCTGTTAGCATCATATCAGGCACTTCACACATTAAGACCTTATTAAATGAGGAGGAACCGACCCGTGAAATACATTTTGTTGGAATCCTTACAGAATAATTTTTAATCTTTTTAGAGATTAGGGGTACCTTTTGATTACGATAGCGGTTCCTGGCTTGAAATCCGTCCTTCACTTTAAGCGTAGTTACCTTTTCAGATGGAGTAAATCATACCTTTGGGTTTCGTCATTAACCTGTATAGAGAAAAGCCTGTAACTGCCGGCGGTTGATTCTGCTGGGCAAGTGACCTCAGAATTTCATAAAAAATCTTTTGCTCTAATATATATTTGCCTTACCTTTGCGCTCCAATTCTCTCCCGGTACTCCGGGATGCTCTTATAATTAGGTTGCATTTGGGAGACTTGTTTAACACAATTCGCTAACACCAAAAAAGAAAGGTACAATGGCTAAAGAAATCTCTGGCTATGTCAAGCTGCAAGTAAAAGGCGGCCAGGCCAATCCGGCTCCTCCAATCGGTCCGGCGCTCGGTTCCAAGGGCGTGAACATTATGGAATTCTGCAAGCAATTCAACGCACGCACGCAGGATAAAATGGGCAAAGTTCTGCCTGTATTACTCACAGTCTATACAGACAAGTCTTTTGACTTTGTGATTAAAACACCTCCCGCAGCTGTTCAGCTGATGGAAGCTTCTAAAATCCAAAAGGGTTCTAAAGAGCCAAACCGCAGCAAAGTCGGTAAGGTAACCTGGGCTCAGGTGGAAGAGATCGCAAAAGACAAAATGGCTGACCTCAACTGTTTCACAGTCGACAGCGCCATGAGTATGGTGGCCGGTACTGCACGCAGCATGGGTCTCACTGTTGAAGGCGAAAGACCAACTGCTCAGTAATCCCATTGGTTCACCGTTCTAAAAATTTGTAGCAATGGCACAAATCACAAAAAAAAGAAAAGCTGTAGAAGCTAAACTCGATAAAAACAAACAATATACACTGGCTGAAGCAAGTGCATTGGTAAAAGATATCAATACCACTAAATTCGATAGCTCAGTTGATATGCACATCCGTCTTGGTGTAGATCCTAAGAAAGCTGACCAGGCAATCCGCGGTACCGTATCGCTTCCACACGGTACTGGTAAAACAAAACGTGTACTCGTACTTTGTACACCTGACAAAGAAGCTGAAGCAAAAGCTGCAGGCGCTGATTATGTAGGTCTTGATGAATTCGTTTCAAAGATCGAAGGCGGCTGGACTGATATCGATGTAATCGTGGCTACTCCTTCGGTAATGCCGAAGATCGGTCGCCTTGGTAAAATCCTTGGTCCCCGTAACCTGATGCCAAACCCTAAAACAGGTACAGTAACAAACGACGTAGCTGCTGCGGTATCAGATGTAAAAGGTGGTAAGATCGCGTTCAAGATTGACAAAGCTGGTATCATCCACGCTTCTATCGGTCGCGTATCCTTCACTCCTGAAAAGATCGCTGAGAATGCACAGGAACTGATCAACACCCTGGTTCGTATGAAACCTGCTACTGCCAAAGGTCAATACCTGAAAGGCATCAGCATGGCTGCAACCATGAGCCCGGGGCTGATAATCGACACTAAATCAGTTTCTTAATTCGGCAATCGGCAATTCGATAATTGTCATTTGCTAATTGTCAAATTATCAAATTTTTAAAAAATGACACCTGCTCAAAAAACAGAAGTAATAGAAATGCTGAAGGAGAAGTTCTCCCAATACAGCAACTTTTATATCACAGATACCGAATCACTTACGGTAGCACAAGTGAGCACTCTTCGTCGCCATTGCTACGACAAGCAAGTGGAAATGAAAGTGGCCAAGAATACCCTTGTCAAAAAAGCGCTCGAAAGCCTGGACGCTGAGAAATACAGCGGCATTTATGATTCACTTCATAATGTAACTGCATTGATGTTCAGCGAAAGCCCTAAAGAACCAGCTCTTATCATCAGCTCTTTCCGTAAAGAAAGCAAAGGCGAAAAACCTTTCTTAAAAGCTGCATTCATAGGTGGTGAAGTTTTCACCGGCGACAATCAACTGGCTGCACTTACGAAGATCAAAACGAAGAACGAGCTTATCGGCGACGTTATCGGTCTTCTACAGTCTCCTGCAAAACGTGTTATTGCTGCCCTGCTGCATAACATGGAGCAGAAAGGCGGTGCAACAGAAGCTCCTGCTGCTGACACTTCAGCACCGGAAGCCCCTGCTGCTGAAGGTGGAGAAACACCAGCAGCTGAGTAATATCTATTGTTAAATCACCCAATGCCTGTGAGGTGTAAATCAGGCAATATTCGTTAACCTCTCCGCCGGAGCGAGAGCTGAGAAGGCGGTTTAAAAGTAAAAACAATGGCAGACGTAAAAGCATTAGCCGAATCATTGGTCAACCTGACAGTAAAAGAAGTTCAGGAACTGGCAGACGTATTAAAAGCCGATTATGGCATCGAACCAGCAGCCGCAGCAGTAGTAATGAGCGGTGGAGCTGATGGTGGTGGCGCAGCCGCTGCTGAAGAGAAGACTTCTTTCGACGTAGTTCTGAAGGCCGCTGGCGCTTCTAAACTGAACGTTGTGAAGATCGTTAAGGAACTGACTGGCCTTGGTCTGAAAGAAGCTAAGGAACTGGTAGACGGTGCTCCTAAGAACGTGAAAGAAGGCGTAAGCAAAGCTGAAGCTGAAGAGCTGAAAGCTAAGCTGACTGAAGCTGGTGCTGAAGTTGAAATCGCTTAATCTTACAAGAGTTCATATAAAAACCCCTCCTCATGGAGGGTTTTTTATTGCCCATAAATGCCAATGGCCGGCAGACGCAGGCCCAGATTAATCAGATAATTACACCAAATCATTCACTCTTTTATAAAACGCAAAACCTCTCCCCTTTCGTATGTGTGTACCCTCAAAAAGTAAATCCCGGCAGGCAAAGAAGCAATATTTACTATGTCTTCGGCCCTGCTTTGCAATTTTTTGTGGCCGACTACCTGCCCCATTGCGTTGTATATCTTCAAATCCACTTCTTGTTCAGTATCCAAGAATCCAAGCTTCACCCTTAAATATTCCTTCGCAGGATTAGGATAGACTTCCACCTTCATGGGTTGCTTGCCAATTCCATCCATAGCGAGCGGTACGGACTGTGTATACGTGTACACTCCTTGTCCGCCCAACCAAACGCGATCCTCACCCCAGACATGCTGAACCTTAAGATCAAACACACCATACTGTGTTTGGTCAGGCCTGGCATAGCTCAGTGTATCCCAGGTATTGCCCCTGTCAGATGATTTATGCAGACGCAGTTTCGAATTATTCCCACCGTCGCCGCTGAGGTATAGATAATCGTTGTTGGCACTGCTATAGTCAAAACCAAAGAAATA
The DNA here is from genome assembly GCA_023426425.1 of Bacteroidota bacterium. Taxonomy (GTDB): domain Bacteria; phylum Bacteroidota; class Bacteroidia; order Chitinophagales; family Chitinophagaceae; genus JAFIGV01. The sequence goes on from JAFAAT010000033.1 coordinate 23,744, forward strand.
CTGTCCCCAATCCTGATCATTGAACAAATTCAGCAGTTGCGTCCAGTTGCTGTCATTTACAGGCCTTTTTACAAAGATTCCTTCTCCAGCTGCATACCAGTCGCCATCGATGATATGTAGCACATGAAAGGCGTTATCTCCTGCAAATACGTTAGCGGTGTTCTCGAACTGCCAGTTCTGCGCCTTGTCTGTTGATCGCTGAAGGGTGGCTGCAAACATCATGTTTTCTCCACCCACAAAGACTTCGGATTGATTGGTCGGATTCACATAAACAAAATTGTCGTTCTGAGGAGAATGGCCGAGTGGCAGCCAGGTCTGTCCACCATTATAGGTTTTCTTGTTGTGGTCTAACAGGAAAATAGTGTCCTTACCGGCTCCCGCTTTAGCGATGTGTTGAAGTCCCGGGTATTTGTAGTCCACAGTGTCGTTGAGAAAGAGATTCGCGGTCTTACCTCTGTCGGATGATCTGAACAAAGAAATCCGGCCTGCAAATGGGTCTGTTTCCACGAGGAGCAGGCATTCGTTCTGATCAAGGAATAAGGTGTTCAATACCTTACTTCCACCAAAGGAAACCAGTTCCCAGGTGGTGTCTGAATCGAAGAGATTCTTCCTGTATAATCCGCTGCTGGTGCTGGCGTAAATAGAGTCCTGGTGGATGGTAAGTTGGTTTGTGGCCACATGCCCAAGGCCTTTGTAGTTCCATTGGCTGAACCCTTCGTGGCACGCCAGGGTGCCAAGGATAAATAATAGCAGTTTCTTCATGTAGTAATGTCTTTACACCGGATTAGACGGTGGCATTGAGCTCTGTCATTGGGTGTATTATGACATTATACAAAGACGTGACAAATAGCGTGTTAGGTACTGAGGTCTGTAAGGTTGAAGACAGTGGTGACCATCAGTGCTACTCCGATTACAAGTATGCAGATTGCAGAGAACTTTTGAAGGAACATAATTCGCTTGATGGTAAGCTTGCGACGTATTGAGTCGGCCAGAAAGACCTTTAGGAAATCGATACCTAGAATGATGCCAAGGCAGCTGCCAAAGAATGCAATCCTGTACATTCCGGAAGTATTTGCCGTTGCGGTAACAGCCGCAAGCCAGGTAATGATTACACCTGGGTTGATGGTGTTGATTAGAAAGCCTGAAAGCCAGATCTTGAAATAGGTGCCGCCGGTAATTGCAATTGGTGTTTCATTTGGGCGCACAGGCTTGTGCTTTTTAATTACTCCCGCAAGGCCAACAATAATTAGGATTACAGCACCACCGATTGCGATTGACTTTCTATGATCATTTAGGGTCTCCAGCCAAACGGCTGCTACATTGGCAACGGTAACGTAAATTATATCACTCACAGAAACTCCCAGCACAAAGGCAAGACCCGCTCTGTAGCTGTGGTTTAGACTGTAACGTATAACTGCAAATAAAGTGGGTCCTACGGACACCGCCATGAATAGCCCCAGCAATAGTCCTTTTACAACCGCATCTAAAAAATGCATAGGGCAATATTACAATTAAAGACGCAAGTGTTTAAAAAGCATTCCATCATCTAGCCGATCCTGTAAACGTTCATCAATCTTTCTTCATTGTTAATGAGTTCAATTTCAATTCTGATATGGTTCGTTGGCAGGAGGTCTTCCGCCCGGTCAGCCCATTCAACAAAACACCAGGCATCTTCGCGTTGCAAAGCTTCTTCCATACCTGCGCTGATTGCTTCTTCTGTGTCTTTCAGCCTGTACC
>JAFAAT010000096.1 GCA_023426425.1 Bacteroidota bacterium
ATCCTGTAGCGTTGTTGTTAGAGGTGAAAGAGATTTCCAGTGCATTGCTCAGTTGGAGCTGTACAGTCTGGCTCGCGTTGGCAGAAGCGTTTTGAGTGTTCTGAGCATTTGCTGCTGTAGTGAATCCGATGAAAGCTGCTGCGATGATGATGATCTTCTTCATAACGTTTGTTTTTGAGTTTGTTTTGTTTTGAGTGTTTTGTTTGTTTTTGTTTCGTTTGATGATGCAAAGATTCACCCGCGGCGGAGATGGTGCAACTATTTTGGCCGGGTTAACGCTGGCTTTGCAACCGGTTAACCAGCGATTAAGAAACCCCCGCCGCGTAGAGACGTAGCATGCTACGTCTCCAATGGCGCTACATCTCCAGAATACAGCTCCCCCGGCCAAACCGTTACAATTAACCTCTCCATTGCATCCGATTATGTACCTTCAGACATCTCGCATACACTATGAAAAAGACACTGGTTTTTGCATCATTTATTCTGCTGAATTTCGTCGCTTCAGCACAGTCCGGACTTTTTAAAAACCCTGACTCCACCAATAGATGGCTTGCTGCACATAAAGTCCCCGCCCTGGCTGTAGGGTATATCGAAGATGGAAAGATCAAGGAACTGAAGGTCTTTGGCAATCGAAAGCAAGGCGGACCCTACACAAAGAATACCATCTTCAATGTGGCTTCTCTTTCAAAGCCCATCACCGCATTAATCACTCTGAAGCTGGTTGAAGCAGGTAAATGGAACCTGGACGAACCACTTGCGCGCTACTGGCTTGATCCCGATCTCCGCAACGATCCCCGGTCACAACAACTGACGACCCGCGACATTCTAAGCCATCAATCCGGCTTTCCTAACTGGCAGAAAGGCGCAAAACTAGCGTTCGAATTCTCCCCCGGCACAAGGTATCAGTATTCGGGGGAGGGATTTGAATACTTAAGGAAGGCACTGGAGGAGAAGTTTGATAAAAACCTGGAGCAACTTGCAGCTGAACTGGTCTTCATTCCACTTGGTATGAAGGATACACGCTACACCTGGAGCAAGTCAATAGATACCAGTCGTTATGCCGGCGCTTTCAAAGCAGACGGAACAGCGTACACGCTGTATAGGAATACTTCCGCCAATGCAGCAGATGATCTGCTGACGACTGTCGGCGACTACAGCAGGTTTTTAGTGCACATCCTGAAAGGTGCAGGACTAGGCGATGAATTGTATCGGGACATGGTCAGCAACCAGGTACGAATCAGCGATCGCAAATACTGGGGCCTGGGGTGGTGGGTAGATGAAGACGTGAATTGTGACGAAGATGCACTGCTACACGGCGGCGATGATAAAGGTGTGCACACGCTGGCCATCATATTACCCGAGAGCAAGAAAGGACTGGTAATCTTTACCAACTCAGACGCTGGCACCAGCCTCTATCAGTCAATCATTACTCATTATCTTGGTGCTACTGGAAAGGCAATAATTGAGGTGGAGACATCGAAACAGAAGAAGTAGCAACCATCTCCCGACAGCTTGTCCCTGCCCTATTTTCAAAAAGATTATCTTCAGGAGATGACTGGATCTGCATATTTCTACCTGTTGTGGTTAATACTCCTTTTGGGTTTACCAGTCAATGCTGCAGCGCAGCACGAAGAGGACTCCACACTGGAACACGATGCAATACTCCTGATTGCAAAAGCGGAAGAAGCAAATCTTACAAAAGCTGAGCGCAAGCAGGTAAGGAAGTACGTTTACAAAATGCAAAACAAAGGCTTCAAACTGGCCGAGCAGGATCACAATTATTTGGACGCCCTGATAGAAACTGACAAAGCATTACAGATTTGGGTAAGTACCAGGGATTCGTCCAACGAAGCAAATAACAGGAAGTATCGCGGTTATTTACTCGGCAAACTGGGGAGGTATTCTGAAGCAAAGCAGGAAATTGCACAAGCCATCAGACTGTTTAGCATGCTGAATATGGACTTCGGTGTTGCTGTAAGCTATTTTGACCTGGCGCATGTATATGCCGCTGAAGGGAAAATTGACTCTGCTTTGGTTTTCGCGTATGCAAATCTTGAGTATTGGAGTACGAGGAATGACACCGGACGAATCGGTGGCGCCCATTGCTTACTAGCATATCTATACTCTTTGGACGGGAATTACAAGGAGGCAAAGAAGTTTATCGCTCAGAATGAGATGCTGTTGCTGACGAGCGATGTTCATTGGCAGTTGAAATTGGATCAGCTCTACCTTGGAACAATAGTTTATAGTGAGAGCGACGAATCTGACTTGGCTCACAAGTATAAGGACCAATATGACAGATTAGTTGAGGAGCTTAAAACAAAGCACATCAAAGCCCGAACGCAATACTAAGACCGTGCAGGTTGGCTATGTTGTGGAAAGTCCATTCGGCAAGGATAATTGCTTTCAACTTCAATTGGTTCGATGCCCGCCTCTGCGCTCTCTGCGTCTCCTCTGAGGATCTCTGTGTAACTAAATACTCACCGAAATACCGGGTACTCTCAGGTTGCGTGTTACTCGCGTAATAACCTGCACGATGTGTCCACCCTGAAGAAAAAAAGCCGCACCGAAGTGCAGCTTTCCCTTTCGTACCAGTCCAACCAGCGGCTTTGTCAGTACTTGTTGCTCACTGACTACTGACCCCTGACTCCTGACAACTTTTAATATCCAAATATCTCCTCCAGCGACAGCTTCTTGACTGCCCCCAGCTTTTCCAGATCCGTCATATTCACTTTCTCTTCCGAAGCCACAACCGTATATGTGTATGGCTTGCCAGAGATATATTGAGCATGGAAGTTCTTCAGGTCGTTATAATTCAGCTTCGCTGTTTCTTCATACACAGCCTTCCTGTAATCACTATCCAGCCCGCGACGCTCAGCTGCAATCAGATGAGCCAAAATCGCGTCCTTGGTAATCCGCTCTGCCTCGATCTCATTCCTGATCGCCGACTTGGCACCCACCAGGCTATTTTGAACTTCCGGAAGCTCCGTCAGCAGTTCATTCATTGCTGCCACTGCCTCACCCAGTTTATCAGCCTGGCTGCCCACATAAGCGCTAACCATGTAAGGGTCTTCTTTCCTTTCAGGCGTCACAAAGTATGCAGAAGTAGAGTAGGCGAGTGCCTTACTCTCCCGGATGGTTTGGAATACAATCGATCCCATGTTCCCACCAAAATAGTTGTTGAAAAGTTCAATCTTAGCCTGCATCGCAGGATCATAACCCGGTATGTTGCGCACCCAGCGGATCTCACTCTGCACCATATCATAGTCAGCAAACAACACTTCATTTTGCTTCTGCTCTGTATAATTGAACTTTTTCGGAGCAGGTGCCGCTACAAAGGTGGCAGGTACTTTATGAAGCTTGGTTAATGAAGCAGTAAGCTCATTCACCGGCTGTGGTCCATAATACATAATGCGGTGAGGAAACGTGTTCAGCTGCTTGATCAGATCCGTCAGCTCCTTTGCAGTCAATGCCTGCAACTCAGCATCACTCAATACATTGTTGAAAGGGTTGGTAGCACCATAACGCGCATAATTCACTAGCCCCTGCATGATGGCTCCTTTGTTCTTTTTCGCATCTGCACGGCTCTTCATCAGGCGTGCCTTCAATGCTTTTAATGCTTCCTCATCAGGCTGGGCATTCGCCAGCAGGTCTTCCATCAGGCTGGTGGCCGCTGCAAAGTTCTCCTGCAATCCTTCCACAATAATATACACATGGTCATTCGCTGCACTGACATTGAAACTGCTCGCAAGCTTATAAAACTCTTTCGAAATCTCTTCAGCCGACTTTGTAGGTGTGCCCAGGAATTGCAGGTAGCTCGCAGCAATAGGCAGACGCTTGTCGTTCCAGGTACCCGCTTCCACACGGTAGAACATACGGAACAATCCATTTTCTGTATTCTGCACATGCAACACTTCTGCAGGTCCAACCTTGCTGCGCTTGATGTCCTTCTTATAGTCGAGAAACACCGGCTTCAGCGGAGTTACTGGCATAGCAGCGACTTCCTTTACAAATGCTGACTGTTTGCCTGCATTTGTTTCCACGGGTGTGATGGGCGGCTTCTCCACTTTCACAATATTCTTGTCCTCGCCTTGTCTCTTATACACAGCTACATAGTTATTACCCAGGTATCTGTTAGCAAAGTCTACAATGTCCTTCCTCGTGATCTTTGACAGAAGATCAGTATAGGCGACATTATTCATCCAGTCGTCTTCAAGTACAAATGTGTACATCAATGCAGCCGCGCGTGAACTATATTTCTCATTCTGCTGCATCAGGTATTTCTTCGCATTATTGATGATGGAAGTAAGCAGTGCGTCATCAAACTTTCCCTGCTTCAGGTTTTCGATTTCACCAAGCATCAGGTTGCGCACCTCGTCGAGGCTCTGTCCCTGTGTAGGTGCGCCCTGCAACATCAGCATGCCATAATCAACCATGATATTGGTATATGCTGACGCACGAAGCAGTTTTTGTTTCTTCACCAGGTTCAGATCCATCAGGCCGGCACGGCCATTGGTAAGCACCTGTCCCACCAGGTCGGCAAGCATTGCATCTTTATGGTGTATACCAGGCAGACGATAACCGATAGCAATGAACTCCGCATCTGGCCCGAAAACCTCTTTCACTACAGGCTGGGCGATGGGCTGCTCTGGTTCGAACCTGTATTCAGGAACTGGCTTAGGTTTCATATAGGCAAACGCCTGGTCAATCTTTTTGATCAACACGTCCGGATCAAAATCTCCGGATACAATAATTCCCATGTTGTTCGGCACGTAATACGTGTTGAAATACTTGCGGATCTCAAGCAGAGAAGGGTTTTTCAGATGCTCGATGGTACCAATAGTTGTCTGCTTACCATAGTTATGGTTCAGGAACAGGTTGGCCATCATGGTCTCACTCACTTTACGAGGATCGCTGTCAAGTGTCCGGTTCTTTTCTTCATACACAGCTTCAAGTTCTGTATGGAAAATGCGGAACACCGGATCGCGAAACCTGTCAGCCTGCACCTTCAGGAATTTGTCCACTGCATTGGCAGGCACATCCTCTGTGTAGACCGTCATCTCGTTTGACGTGAATGCATTAGTGCCCTGCACACCCATCTCACTCATCATTTTGTCATACTCATTGGCAATGGCATACTTAGAAGCCACACCAGAAACAGAGTCGATCTGACGATAGATGGCTTTGCGCCTGGTTTCATCGGTTGTGTGATTGTACTCCTCATACAGCGCATCTATCTTTTCAAGCAACGGCTTCTCCTTGCTCCAGTCGAGCGAACCAAAGTTTTGCGTTCCCTTGAAAAGCATGTGTTCCAGGTAGTGAGCAAGGCCGGTATGGCTGGCAGGGTCAGTTTTCGAACCTGCTTTGGTAGCAATGTAGACCTGCATCCGCGGGTCCTTGTCTGTCGGACTCAGTATCACCGTCAACCCATTGCTAAGGGTGTAAAACCTTGTCTGCATCGGATCGTTGGTCACATACCTGTACTTATACCCACCGGAGTTTGCTTCCTTCCAGGTGTACTGTCCCTGAGCCACTGCAACGGACGCAACCAGCAGCAGGCAGAGTGATAAAACTGTCTGTTTAAAACGGGAAATCATGTTGTTTTTTTGAATGCGCGTAAATTAGGCAAACTCCCTCAGTTATGCCGTTGAGATCCTGTTAATACCTGGAAAAACAGGCTATGCAACAAACGGATTGGCAAATTGCCCCGTCTTGTATTTTAAAAACCAGTGATGCGACTCCTGTATCTTTTCCTCCTGACATTGCTCCTGGGCACTTCCGCCAGCGCACAGAAACATAGCTTTATCAAAATACTGGAGGAACCAGCTCTCAGAACCCTTCCGGGCCAGAACGGCAGCTTCTATACCCTCAGCACGCGCCTCAATTGCCCGGACGACTTCATCATTGTTCGTTATTTCAGTGCAGACGGCACCATCAAAAGCACAGCAATCTCCCCGCCCTACATCGGTTCCATAGACTTGTTCAGTGCAGTAGTCAATAGCAGAAACAATATCGTGATTCATGTCAAGGTCGCAAACCTGAGCCATCTGGTCTATGAACTCGACACGACAGGTACAGTCCTCTGGAACCAGAGCTATCAGTTCATTACCCCGCAGATCAAATT